>JANLTS010000511.1:0-23342 GCA_031363045.1 Hyphomicrobiales bacterium | reverse complement strand
CTCTTCCTGGCGGTCACCGGGGCTGCTCCGATGTCGGCGATGTTGGGCAATGTCCCCTTCGCAGCAGGTTACGGCATTGGTACTTATACGCCGGCAGCTTTCCTGCTGGCCACCATTGTGCTCACCATTTTCTCGATCGGCTATGCCGCAATGGCCAGCCGGGTTTCTTCCGTGGGTGGCTTTTACTCTTTCATTTCACAAGGTCTTGGCCGTGAGATCGGCATGTCGGCCGGCATCACCTCTCTTGCCTGCTATTCCATATTTGAAGCATCGCTGACCGGCCTGTTTGCATTTTTTGGCAACAAGTGGCTGAGCGAGCATTTCGGCATCAACGTGCCATGGGTTGTGCTTGCCCTGTTCATGGTCGCGGTTATCGCCGTTTTGTCTTTCCGCGATGTCAAGCTGTCCGCCAAAATTCTTGGCGTAGCGCTTGTCGCCGAAGTCGTCATCCTGGTGATTTTTGTACTGGGTGTGGTTTTTGCGAAAAGCGGCACCAGTTTCTCCAGTGAATCGCTCAATGTGTTTAAAGTCTATACGGCGCTGCCAGAACAGACAGTCGGCACCGTGGCCATTCCGGCCGGCGCCGCTGCGGTTGGCATCTTTATGGCTTTCTGGTCATGGGTCGGTTTCGAAATGGCTCCCAACTATGCCGAGGAATCGCGCGATCCGAAGCGCATCATTCCGCGTGCGTTGATGTACTCGGTGATCGGGCTCGGCATTTTCTACACCATCGTCAGCTGGTGTGCCGTCTCTGCCTATCCGTCCACCGCGGACATGGCAGCCAAGGCGTTCTCCGATGGCGTGAATTTCTATCTCACACCCATCCAGCAGTTTGTCGGCAGCTGGGCCTATGAGGTCATGTTCCTGCTCATTGTGACAAGCTCATTTGCCTGCGGCATGGCTTTCCACAACACTGCGGCCCGTTATATGTATTCGCTCGGACGCGAAGGCGTACTGCCGCGTGCCGTTGCCGAAACACACGACCATCACAAAAGTCCGCACAAGGCATCGTTCGTTCAATCCATCCTGGCTGCGGTGTGGGTGGTGCTTTACGGACTTGGCTATGGCTTTGATGATCCGTCGGCTCAGGCCTGGCTCGGCGTCTATACGCTCTATGCTGTGCTCGGCACCGGTCTGCTTCTTGTTCTTCAGGCCATTGTATCTCTGGCAATCTTCTTGTGGTTCAAGAAGAATGGCGGCGGCAATGTTCTCACAACGGTGATTGCCCCCCTGGTGTCGCTGGTGGTGCAGATCTGGCTGGTCTATACGCTCATCGCCAATCTCGCGACGCTGGGCGGAACAAACGGATTTGCGCAAAGTATTCCCTATGTTGGCTTGGCCATCATTGTTGTCGGATTGATCTGGGGCTTTGTTCTGAAGTCCTCCAATCCGGCGGCCTACAAGAACATTGGCCACATGGTCAGCGAAGAATAGCTTAAACCAATTGAACAACCTGAGAGCAACAGCCTGGCTGTTGCTCTCTTTAACTTGCGCGAGAGCTACATGACTCACTCCCTCAATGATCGTTCGGTTGTCGTCACGGGCGGATCGAAAGGCATAGGCAAGGGTATCGCCCGGGTGTTTGCGCAAGCAGGTGCCAAAGTCGCCATTATGGCACGCCACGCGGATGCGGCTGAAAATGCGGCGAAGGAAATTGGCCACGGTGCTTTCGGCGTGACCGGCGATGTGACGTCCAAGGCCTCGCTTGAAAAAGCATATGCGGAAATCGTCAAGCGCAATGGCGGCCTTGATGTGCTCTGCGCCAATGCCGGCATTTTTCCGCCAGCGCGGCTTGAAGAGATGACGGAAGCGCAGTGGGATGAGGTCCAAGACACCAATCTCAAGGGCACGTTTCTGTCTGTGCAGGCCGCTATCCCGTTCCTGAAAATGTCAGATCAAGGCCGCATCGTCATCACGTCGTCCATCACCGGACCGGTGACCGGCTTACCAGGCTGGACACATTACGGAGCCACAAAAGCGGGACAATTGGGCTTCATGCGCACCGCCTGCATTGAGCTTGCGAAATATGGCATCACCGTCAATGCCGTCATGCCCGGGAATATTCTCACCGAAGGCCTCATTGAATTGGGCGAAGCCTACCAGCAGTCCATGGCCAGGTCGGTGCCGTTGGGCAAACTGGGAACGGTAGACGACATCGGCCACGCCGCTTTGTATTTCGCGTCGAAGGAAGCAAGCTACGTCACCGGCCAAACCATTATCGTAGATGGTGGCCAGATTCTGCCGGAAAGCCTCGACGCGCTGGCGCAGGCCTAAGCCATGTTCCTCAGGTATGTCTCACAAAGGCTGCTCGTGCCTTCGGTGTAGGGCAGCCCCATGGATTTGGCGAGGTCGGTCTCGTTGTGTGAGCCAATCCAAGCCACAAGCAACAGGCGGCGCAACATCACGAAGGTTGGAATTTCTGCCGCGTCGTCTTTCGCCAACGCGATGACACGGGCGTAGCCCGCCTTCCAGCATTCGATCAGTTCTGGAACGTGTGGTTCGTGTTCGTAAAAGGACACCGGCGTGGCTGCATCATACATGTACCAGCCAAAGCCGCAGTCGTCGAAATCAATGACTTTCACAGCCTTGCCATCGATCATCAAGTTGGCAAGGCGCAGGTCGCAGTGAACAAGGCCGAAACGTTCCGGGCCCTTGCCATAGGCGGCGAGACGCCTGCCAATCAAATCGACAGTACGTCCAAAGAGTTTCCGTTTTTCAGCATCAACACCCATGCCATCGCGCCATCGTCCCCAGTGGGGATTGTGGTCGCCGAGGCTTGTCTCAAAGTCCCAGGTCAGGCGCGTGAAGTCAGAGGGGGGCTTCCATGTGCGGGCGTGGAGATGCATCCTGGCCGTCACTTCCCCCAATACCTCGAAGGGGCCGGTAAGATTTTCGCCGATCCCTGGCTCAGCGCCGGTTTCCCAATCAAACAGGACGATGTTACGAGGTTGCGGCATGCGCCCGTGGCCAAGTTGCTGGATCATCTCGCCATCCCGGCCCTTCACGGGGGCCGGCGTCGTAACAACACCCGTAGCTCGCAAGTCGATGAGCCAGGCCAACTCAGACGCAATGGCGGATTTCGAATGATAACCATCACGATGGATGCGCAGCGCCCAACGTTGACCTTGTGGTGCCTCCACCTTGTAAGTGGCGTTTTCCGAAAGATTGAGCAGCTTGACCTCGAGGCCATGGGGCAGCGCATAGAGGGCCGTTGCCGCTTCCGCCAGTTCCAGCAACAGAGGTAACTGTTGTCCAAGGGTCAGAGAATTGAAATCTCTCACGACACTCAAGCCTGTTTTCCTGCCGCCGCGATGAGTTCACGTGCCCGCGGCATCGCGGCATCAAAGCGGTCCATGATTTCCTGACACATCTCACGACTCAAAAGTACGCCCGGCTTCCACTGCAACACGCGCTTGTCCAATGACGAGAAGATCGCCCAAACGCCGTGTTCGTAGAGCGCCCGGCTGACATGGACCGCACCTTCCGGATGGGTAAACTCCAGTCCCAGAATGACGCCGCGCTGGCGCACGCCGGTAAACACATCATCGTGCCGCTGAATCATGTCCGCCATGGCGTGGCGGAAGAAATCGGTCACGGCATGCACCGAGGCGAGAGTCTCCGGACGGTGCAGCATCTCGATAACCTTGTGCGCAACGATGCAGCCCAACTCGGCACCACCCGTTGTTGAGATGTGGGCCGCACCATCCTCATTCAGCCATTGGCCGGCCCGCTCATTCACCAGGCAGGCCGAAATCGGGTAGAGACCGCCCGAAAGTCCTTTGGCGGTGACCATGATGTCGGGCTGAATGTTGTAAGTCTGCCAACCCCAAAGCTGACCACAACGCATCATGCCGGTTTGAACTTCGTCGGCGATGTAAAGAGCGCCATATCTCTCGCAAAGGGCTTTGCAGGCTGCCAGATAGCCGTCTTCCGGCATTGGAAAGCCGTAGGTCGCGGGGATGGTTTCCATGATCAGCGCGGCAATGTCGCCACCTTTCAGGGCCTGTTCCATGGCCGCGATGTCGTTGAAGGGAACCTGAAAAAAAATCTCAGGCTGGTCGGCCAGGAATATTTTGGAAAAGCGCTCATCACCGGTGGCGACAGAAAGCCCACCATGGCCATGATAGCCCTTGATGATCGACACGATCTTGCGCCGCTTGGTGGCATAGCGCGCTGACTTGATGGCAATATCAACGGCCTCGGCACCGCCAGCGCCAAACACAACATACTTCATGCCGGGCGTGACGCGGATCAGGGCCTCCGCGAGGGCAGTACGTGCAACCGACGGGAACCAGTGGTTGCCCATATCAAAATGATCAAGGGCGCTCTTGAGGGTTTCCACCAATTCGGGGTGGCGATGGCCAAGATTATATGTGCCACCGTTCAAGTGGAGGTCGATCAGGCGCCGTCCGTCCATGTCATACAGGCAGTAGCCTTCGCGCCGGTCGATGACCAGATCGATCCCGGCCTTCTGCCAGAACTTGGTCTTGTCGGGATTCCAATACTTGATGGCCTTGTCGAACAGGTCTTGCTTTGACTCAAATCTGAAGTGGCCATAGTCAAACATGTTGCGCTTCCAACAATACTCGCCGATAATCGATGGTATGCATGGAAGCACAGCAATTTGTTGTTGTCAATTGGGCATAAATTGTTTAACTTCCAACATTGATGAGGCGGGACTTTGGGGCTTAAAGGGCGTGCGCGGATGAGGCAGTCCAAATCAGAACGGCAAGCCCGGATTGTGGCGGAGCTCCGGGCTGCACCGGCCCTGCGAGTCTATGATCTTGCGCATCGCTTGACCGTATCGACTGAAACGGTGCGGCGGGATTTTACAGAGCTTGAAGAACGCGGCCTCATCAACCGCACCTATGGCGGTGCGATGCGCCCGATCAGTCTGGAACCGGCGATTGCCGAGCGTGAGCAGTTACTGGTGGAAGAGCGCGAACGCATGGCATCGTGTGCCGTCCAGCTCATCAAGGAAAATGACATCCTGATGGTGGGCGGTGGTGCCACCACGTTGCATTTTGCCAAACGCCTCGCGGCAGAATGCAATCACCTCACCATTATAACCCACGCCTTTTCCATTGCAGCGGCTCTGGCGACCAATCCGCTACACAAGGTATTGATGCTGCCAGGACAATATGATGGGCGCGAAGGTTTGATCTACGGACCCGACACCATCGATGCCTTGCAAAGATACCGCGCCAGCAAGGCGGTTCTGGGTGCGAGCGGCATCACCGCCGAAGGTGCCAGCGATGCCGGCATTGGCCCCGGCCTGATTTATGGTGCGATGATGCGGCGTTCAGCGGAGACGCTGATCCTCGCAGATCACAGCAAGATCGATCGCATCTCGTTGTCGGTTTATGGCGAATGGTCAGCGCATGTCACGTTGGTCACCGACGCGCAATTGCCAGCCGGATTACAAACGCATCTGACAATCGCCGGCACAAAGCTCGTCATCGCCTGACTTGGGCGCCGTGGGTATCACATGTCCGACCTCCCGAAAAAGCTGAGTTGTTCCGGCGTAATTGGCAAGCGATGAAGATATTTATTCTCTTCAAACACCTGGCCTTCACGTGAAGACGTCCCCGCAGTGATTTCCGGATTTCCAACGACCCGGCACACGAATGGATGCGCCAGGTCGCGGTGAACACCTATCTGGACCATCAACGCGCGGCCGAGATGACTCAAGCCGTCCTTGATGAACGAACCTGACGATGTCGCGAATTGGCACAATGCGAATTTCGCCTTGAGAGTTGCGACGGACTTACGATGCCATGGCAGTGCCAAGTTTCATCAGGGGCGGCACACCAATTACTTCAAAAAATTGTGTTGAGTATCGGCAACGGTCAAATTGACCTGGATAGCTCCGGGGAAGGATGTTCACCGCGGGCGGTTGGGCTCATCAACGATGATGTCAGCGAGGAAATCACTTCCAAAGGCCGTGAGAAATTCAATGGCAAAGCCGTTGTCAACGTACCGCACCACGGAGCCGAGCATTTTTCCGATATAGACCTTGCTGCCAATGGCCGGCATGACGTTGCTCGTAACGGCAACACCCGTCAGGGACACGTCGACAATCTCGCAGGAGTATTCGCGGCCGTCCGACAGGGTGACGCGCGAGCTGGCGCCATTCAGTTGGCGGCGGTTGTACTGCCGGTCATCCTTGACTTCGACTGCGTATTTGTCGTTCAACCACGCCTGACGCGCCATGAAACGGTCCCGCCTTGCACCCGTCAGGGAAAATTCCAGTCTGAAGCCATTGGCAGTCGCCTCCTTGGCCACGCCCTCGATGCGGCCGAAGTGCTCGAAATAGGCGATCACTGACGTACCATATTCAGGAAGACAAGCGCTCCTGATCTCGGCGCCCTCGATTGTCAGACCGGCCACACTGCAGGCATGTTCCGAATGATCGGGCAACATGAAGCGCCCGAACAGCAACTGCCCGATCCTCGCATGTTCCATACTGTGCGGGCCGCCTGCCGTGCCGGCCTGATGTGTCATCACTTTTCAGATCTCCCGATCATCGGCTCTCCCCTGTTTCGAAAACCAGCCGCGATCTTCCACCTAGGGTAGAATACGGCTGTATCATTTAACAACTTCCTAAGGCGTCAGCTTGAACCCGCAGCCGTTTCGGTGCGCTTGCAAGCTGCATCAATCCAGGCCACCAACCCCAAGCGCTAGCGCCGCTGCACCAACGAGGCCGGAGTTGCCGCCAAGTTCTGCCCTGACAATGTCAATCCGCCGGAAGGGCGGCATGGCATGGAGCTCAATTTGCTTGCGTATCCTGACCTGCATGAGATCGAGCGCTTCCGAGACACCGCCGCCGATGACCAGGCGTTGTGGCGCATAGAGATGCAGCAAACTGGCAAAGCCAAAGCCAAGGAGATCGGCTTCGCGGTCGATCAACTCTTGGGCAATGGCATCCCCGGCACGGGCGGCCGTGACCGCCGCGCTGGCATCGGCGTAACCGGCCTTGCGGGCTGCCGCGGTGAAGGCCGTGCCGGATGCCAGGGCCTCGAAGCAGCCGGTGCCGCCGCAGGCGCAGCGCGGTCCGTCGGCAGCGATCATCATGTGGCCGATGTGGCCCGCCATGCCGCGATGGCCCCTCAACACCTTGCCATCGGCGATGACGCCGCCGCCGATGCCAGTGCTCACCGTTACATAGACCATGTGATCAAGTCCCCGGCCGGCGCCAAAGGTCCATTCGCCAACAGCAGCTGCGATGCCGTCGTTCTCGAGCACCACGGGCCGCGCCAGCTTTTCGGAAATCACCTGGCGCAGTGGATAATTTTCCCAGCCCGGCAACGTCGGGATGCCGATAATGCAACCGGCGGCGGAATCAAGTGGACCTGGCGCTGCAATGCCTGCAGCAGCGATGCCCGCCAGTCCACCAAGCTCATCGGTGAGGCGCAGCATCTGGGCGATGATCGACTGTGGTCCGCCCGCCACATCGGTTGGCATGGCGGCACGGCGGAGCACTGTTCCTGCAGCATCAATCACGGCGGCGCGGAGGTTGGTGCCACCGAGATCGATGCCAAGCGCCAACCGCACCACCATGGTCAGGCGGTTTTCAGGGCATGGACCCAGGCAACGCGGGCGGCGAGGTCAGCAGCGCCGAAGGCCAGCGAACCCATGACGATGGTTTCGGCGCCAGCGGCGCGAAGCCCTGGCACGGTGTTCTCGCGGATGCCACCATCAGCGCCAACAATGATGCGGCGGCCTTGAGCCTGCGCCGCCACGAGGGCCCTCGCCTCACGCAGGCGCGGTTCCGCCGTGGCATCAAGTCCTTGACCCTTGACACCAATGCGGGTGCCGAGAAGCGTCAGCATGTCGAGTTGGTCCATGAATGTCTTCGCGGCGGCAACCGGGGTATGAAGCTGCAAGACGATGCCGGCTTTAAGACCGGCGGCGCGAATGGCGGCCAGCGCCTCCGCTGCATTGGCATTCTCGGCGTGGACGCTGATCAGGTCGGCCCCGGCTTCCACGAATTGCGCCACCTGGTCGAGCAGCACGGCATCGGCCACCATGAGGTGCACATGGAAGGGCTTCGCCGTCAGTGCGCGCAACTTCGCCGTCAGATCGGGAAAGAACAGGAAGGCGGGCGAGAAGTGTCCATCAGCCACATCGATATGGAAGATGTCGGTGTGCGGCTCGATGCGTTTCAGATCATCCGCCAGCCGCCCGAGATCGGCCGACCACAGTGACATCTCTGCCATAAGGCGGTCGGCGGGAAGGGCCTCGAGCCAATCGGGGCTCGGGCGTAAAGCGGCTTGGGTCATGAGTCGCGTCCTTGGTGCTGCAGGAATGTTGCGATGGCGGTGTGAAGTTCGATCAGATGACGCGGCTTGTCGAGAGCCTTCGGCGTGATCTCGGTGAACCGGGCCTGCGGAATTGCCGCCGCGAGTTCACGCGCCATCGCCAATGGGTGAACCAGATCGACAGCATTGCCGATGACCAGCGTGGGCACCTTGATCGACCGTACCTGTTGCTCGGTGATGCCGGGACCGTCGCCGGCGATGGCCGCGAGGAGCATGGCGATATTGACGGGATCTGGCGCATCGAAGAATTTCAGCAGCGAGGCGAGATTGTCGGGCGCGTGAACAGCAAAGTAACTTGCAACGCCGCTCGCTTCAAAACCCTTCCTGTCACCATGTTCGAGATAATGGCTCAAGGTTACAAACACTTGCATGTTTTCAGGAGCAGAAACCCACGTCCATGCCGGGCGCACCAGCAAGAGTGCCGAGACGCGTTCTGGCGCGATGATGGCAATGCGCGAGGCTATGGCAGCGCCCATCGAAATGCCGCCGACGGCAAACCGCTCAAGACCGCGTGCAGCGGCGAAGGCCAGTACATCATCAGCAAACGCCGCGATGGAAAATCGTGAGCCTTTGTCCGAACCACCATGACTGCGGCATTCGAGAGTCAGGTGGCGGAAGCCTTGTGGTGGAAAAGACTCGGCAATCTGCGCCTCATCACCGCCAAGCCCATGCTGGAAGACGACAGCCGGGCCCTCACCAACATCATGGCCGACAAGTTCGAGACCATCGCGCCGCAACACGTGTTTCATGCCGTGACCTGCCTGAGAAAATCCGCAACCGGAACCGCATCGGCCTCGTCCAGCCCATGGGTCACCAGCGGGCCGTCGAAGCCTGCCGCTCGCAGGCACGAGATGAAATGCGTAAAATCAATAACCCCACGGCCCGCCGCGACAAACTTTCCCTCCGCATCGCGATCTTTTGCGTGGGCCATGACGATGCGTTCACCCAGCAAGTCGATGGCCTCGCCTACAATCCTGCGGCGCTGCGCTGCACTTTCAATCTCGAACAGGTTCGCTGGATCGAGGACGATCCTCAGGCGCGACGACTGCAGCTCATCGATCAGCCGCCTGGCGCTGGCGGCAGAGCTGACGACATTGGCAAGCTCCGGCTCGATGCCGAGGTCAACGTCATGGCGCTCCGCCAACAGGACAGCCTTCGACATCTCGGCAACCAAATCGCGCCAGGCTTCGGCTGAGTCATTGTCGGGGTGGTGGCGCCATTGGTCGTGTGCGTCACGCGTTCCGGTGCAGAGGGTCACCAGCCCAGTGCCCATGGCGCGTGCGCTGCTGGCGATCACCTCCAGGCGGCGCAGACCTTCGGCCCGTTGCCGGGGATCGGGATGGATCATGTTGTAGGTCGCCGAAACGGCAGCAATGCTAACGCCCGATGTCCTTGCGGCGCTGGCGATATCTTCTGCCACGCCATCGGCAATCTCATCGGGCATCGAAGGCAGGCCAAGGCAGGCAAGATTAAACTGCGCGCAGTCATAGCCCGCCGCCTTGACCGCCATCAGCACAGGCCATGCTCCGTGTACTGAGAATGTCTTGGCGAAGATGCCGAGTTGCATCAGACCGGCCCGCTCACATCGGCAATCCGCACCGAACGTCCCTCGCGCACCGATTGGGCAATTGCCGCCATGGCGCGCACCGAGGCGGCGCCATCCACCACGTCGGCACCACGCATCGGTGTGCCATCGAGAACGGCATCGGCGAAGCCTTCGAGCTGGCGGCGGTAGAAATGGCCATCAGCACCCAGCGGCCTGCGGTAAGTCGCATCCTTCTCGTGAAAGATCTCGACATCGGAGGATTTGTAATACCATGGATTATAGGTCTTGGCGGTGATGCTGCCATTTTCGCCATAGAGCGTCAGGCCCTCGTGCCAATCATCGCGCACCGCGACCGTCAGGTCGAGATGGCCCATGCAGCCATTGGCAAAACTTACATCAACAAACCAGCTATAGGCGCCAAAGCGTTCGTTCAGCCGGGCATTCACCTCAACCAAATCGCCGCAGAGAAAGCGCGCGGTGTCAACGAGGTGGCTGCCGTGGGCCAGCATGTAATAGCGTCGAAGATCGGCTTTCGGATTGGCCGTGGGCTTACGCGCCTGGGCACTCAAGATGGGCAGCGGCTGCACGGCGTCGGTCATGGTGTAGCGATGCGTCGAATCGCAATACCAGGCCTTGAAGGCCAATTGCTGACCCATGTCCTCGCGAACGAAATCGCGCGCCGCCTCAAGCCCTGGATCGAAGCGCTTCATGTGGCCGACTTGCAGGATGAGACCGGAGAGCTGCACGGCGGCAGCCAATTCTTCGACCTCCTCCACCGTGGTGCCGATAGGCTTCTCGCAAAGCACATGCTTGCTCGCCGCCAACGCCTTTAGTGAGGCCGGCACATGGAAGCCATCTGAGGTGGCGATGATCACCGCATCGAGTTCGGGATCGGCCAGCATCGCATCATAGTCATGGAAGCGCTTTGTTGGCTGGTAAGTATCGCCCATGCGCTGCACGAGATCGTCGGCGACATCGCAAATCGCGTGCAGATCGGTGTTGCGGGCCTTTACGGCCGATTCGAAATGCGCGAATTGGGCAATCGGTCCGCAGCCGAGAATGCCGACTTTGAGGCGGCGGTCCTGTTTCTTGATCATCGGTTCCATCCAGTCATTGCCGTCAATGACCGCCGAAATGGCGCATCGTCAAGGGCCAAAATTCCCGCTGTTGGCGCTAGTGACGTCCCAGCAATTTCTCCGGGCTGAAGGCCTCATCAAGTTGGGCTTCGGTCATCAGGCCTTCGCTGAGTACGACGTCGCGGATCGAACGCCTGGTCTTGAGTGCCTGTTTCGCGACGCGGCTGGCTTCGGCATAGCCAATGTACGGATTGATGGCGGTGACGGTGACGAGTGAACCTTCCAACAATTCGCGGCAGCGTTCGCGGTCGGCTTCGATGCCGATGATGCATTTCTCGCGCAGGGTCACCATGCCGCGCATCAACATGCGCATCGACTGCAGAATGTTGAGGACGATCACCGGCTCCATGGCATTGAGCTGCAACTGTCCGGCTTCCGCCGCCATGGTGACGGTGAGATCATTGCCGATGACCTGATAGGCGATCTGGTTGACGACTTCGGGGATCACCGGATTGACCTTGCCCGGCATGATCGATGAACCAGCCTGAACGGCGGGCAGCTTGATTTCACCAAAGCCGGCGCGCGGCCCAGAATTGAGCAGCCTCAAATCATTGCAGATTTTCGACAGCTTCACGGCAATGCGCTTCAACACGCCCGAGAAGGTGATGAAGGCACCAAGATCGGACGTCGCCTCGATCAGATCTTCAGCGGGCACCATCGGCACGCCTGAAACTTCCGCCAGGTGGCAGATGACGAGATTCGAGTAGCCATCGGGCGTGTTGATGCCGGTGCCGATGGCGGTGCCGCCTAAGTTCACTTCGCGCAGCAGGCTGGCAAATTCCTTCAGGCGTTCGATGTCCTCGGCAATTGTGACGGCAAAGGCCCGGAACTCAGAACCCAGCCGCATCGGCACGGCATCCATCAATTGCGTGCGGCCGACCTTGATGACATCGTCGAACTCGAGCGCTTTGGCCAGCAACGCGTCCTTCAATTGCCGCTGGCTTTCGATCAGTTCGGGGCAGGCGCGCAGGATAGTGAGGCGGACGGCGGTGGGATAGACGTCATTGGTTGATTGCGACAGGTTGACATGATCGTTGGGATTGACACTCGCATAGTCGCCCCGTGGCTTGCCCAGCAGCTTCAGCGCGATGTTGGCGATGACTTCATTGGCATTCATGTTGGTGGACGTGCCGGCGCCTCCCTGCAGCATGTCGACGACGAAGTGATTGAGCCCGTCACCGGCAATCACCAGATCGCAGGCCGAGATGATGGCGGCGGCGATCTCGGGTTTCAGGGTGCCCAGTTCGCGGTTGGCGATTGCGGCGGCTTTCTTCACCATGGCGAGGGATTGCACGAACTCCGGATAGTGGCAGAGCAGGATGCCGGTGATCGGGAAGTTCTCCACGGCGCGCGCTGTGTGGATGCCATAATCGGCCTCGGCTGGAATCTCCATCGCGCCGATCGCGTCGCTTTCGGTTCGTGTCTTGATCATGGCTAGGCCCCCCGCAAATCGCCTGGACCGCAGTCTAGCCTAAATTTCCGGCAATTGTTGAGTGATTGCCGAACCGGATGTTTGTCCTATAGTGCGATACAAGGGGATGCCGGACCACCCGCAAGACGCAATAAAACAAGAACAAGGCCCGGAAAACCAAGAGGAGAAACAATGGATCGCCGTAAATTTATCCGCTCGGCCAGTGTCGCCGCCGCTGCGGTTCCTGCCCTTGCCGCCCCCGCCATCGCCCAGTCGATGCCGGAACTGAAATGGACCATGACATCGAGCTTCCCCAAGGCGCTCGATACCATCTATGGCGCTGCCGAAACCTTCGCCAAGTACATGGCTGAGGCCACCGATGGCAAATTCCAGATCGCCGTCAAGGCTGCCGGTGAAATCGTCCCGGGTCTCGAAGCCGCCAATGCGGTCTCGGCTGGCACCGTCGAAATGTGTCATACGGCGAGCTATTATTATTGGGGTAAGGACCCGACTTTCGCGCTTGCAACAGCCGTGCCCTTCGGCCTCAATTCACGCCAGCAAAATGCCTGGATGTATTACGGTGGCGGGCTCGAACTGATGAACGAGTTCTATGGCACCCACAATCTCATCGGCTTTCCATGTGGCAACACAGGGGCCCAGATGGGTGGCTGGTTCCGCAACGAGATCAAGTCGCTGGCCGATCTGCAGGGCGTCAAGATGCGCATCGGCGGCTTCGGCGGCAAGGTAATCTCGAAGCTCGGCGTGGTGCCGCAGCAAATCCCTGGCGGCGAAATCTATCAGGCTCTCGAAAAGGGCACGATCGATGCGGCGGAGTGGGTCGGACCCTATGACGACGAGAAGCTCGGTTTCTACAAGGTGGCGCCGAACTATTACTATCCCGGCTGGTGGGAAGGTGGCGCCATGCTGCACACGCTCATCAATACGGCGCGCTGGGCGGAACTCACACCCGTCTATCAATCGCTCATCAAGACGGCCTGTCAGGCGGCGAATTCCGACATGCAGGCGAAGTACGATGCCCGCAATCCGACGTCGCTGAAGAAGCTGGCATCGGCTGGCGCCAAGTTCTTCCCCTATCCGCAAGATGTGATGGAGGCCGCCTTCACGGCCGCTAACGAGACCTATGCCGAAATCAACGGAACCAATGCCGCCTTCAAGAAAATCTACGACTCGATGGCCGCCTTCCGGGCTGACGCGTACTTGTGGCAGCAGTTCTCGGAATATACGTTCGACACGTTCATGATGGGCCAGCAGCGCAAGAAGATGCTCTGAACCGGCTTGTTCTGACGATTTCTGAGGGGGTCCGGTTCGGGCCCCCTTTTCTTGTTCAGGGGTTGATCACCGGCGGGGCCGAAAGGTCCATCGGCGGCGGGCCGCTGAGATCGCCGCCATCCGTCCCCGGAACAATGATTTCGATGTTGGGGTCAACCACGATGTCGGCATCGAGCAAGGCGGTGACGACCTCCGGGAAGGCAATGAGGATGGCAACCAGCATTAGCTGCAAGACAACCCACGGAATGGCACCCCAATAGATATCGCTGGACTTTACCGACGGTGGCGCAACGCCGCGCAGGTAGAACAACGCGAAGCCGAAAGGCGGGTGCATGAAGCTTGTCTGCATGTTGGCGCCAAGCAGCACGCCGAACCAGATCAAGTTGATACCGAGCGCCTCGGCGGCCGGCGCCAGCAATGGAACAACGATGAAGGCAATCTCGAAGAAGTCGAGAAAGAAGGCCAGAACGAAAACGAAGAGATTGACGACGATCAGGAAGCCAACTTGCCCACCCGGCAGCCCAGTCAGCAGGCTTTCGATCCACTCCTGGCCGCCGACACCCTGGAACACCAAGCTGAAAACCCGGGCACCGATGAGGATGAAGACCACCATGGCGGTGATGCGCATCGTCGTGTCCATGCCTTGCCAAGTCAGCGACCAGCTGAGCTTGCCATTGAACCAGGCCAACACGAAAGCGCCGATGACGCCCATGGCGCCGGCCTCGGTGGCCGTCGCCAATCCCATGAAAATGGTGCCAAGCACGATGAAGATCAGCGCCAGAGAAGGGATCATGCCGCGAATGCAGCGCTTGGCCAGCGCCCAACCCTTGAGCGTGCGAGCCTCGGGAGGCAGTGCCGGAATGTCGCCGGGGCGGAGGATGCTCAGAATGAAGACCCAGGCCATGAACAGCAGAACCTGGATGACGCTAGCACCCATGGCGCCGACATACATCTGGCCCACCGGCTTGCCGAGCTGGTCGGCCAGCACCACCAGCACCAGCGATGGCGGAATGAGTTGGGTGATGGTGCCGGACGCGGCGATGACGCCGGTTGCATGGCGGATGTTGTAGCCGTACTTGATCATGATCGGCAGCGAGATCAGCGCCATGGCGATGACCGAGGCCGCCACCGTGCCGGTGATGGCGCCCAGCACCGCACCCACCAGAATGACCGCATAGGATAATCCGCCGCGAACGCCGCCGAACAATTGCCCGAAGCCTTCGAGCAAATCCTCCGCCAGGCCGCAGCGCTCGAGAATGGCACCCATGAGGGTGAAGAACGGAATGGCCAGCAGCAAGTCATTGCCCAGCACCGATTCAAGCTGGAAAATGATGTTGCCGAGAAAGTCCGGGCGAATCATGCCCAGTTCGATGCCGATGAAACCGAAGAACAGCCCCACGGCGGCGAGCGAAAAGGCCGCCGGGTAGCCATAGAGCATGAACAGGATCAGCCCGACGAACATCAGGGGCGCCAGATTATGGTTCAGGAAATCGATCATTGCACCGGCTTCTCGTAGGCCGGTACACGGCTGAGATGTCCGGTGAGCGAGGCGGTGGTCTTGATGATCTCGGAAATGCCCTGCGCCAGCACGATGACGAAGCCCAGCGGTATGAAGATCTTGAACGGCCAACGCGGCAGGCCACCGGCGTTGGCGGACATTTCGCTGGTGTTCCAGGATTCAATGAACCACGGCCAGCTGAAATAGATCAACACGATGCAGACCGGCACCAGGAACAGCACGGCGCCGCTCAGATCGATCCAGTCGCGTTTACGGTAACTGACCGAGCCATAAATGATATCGACGCGAACATGCTCGTTGACCTTCAAGGTCCACGAAGCGCCGAGCATCACCATGCCGGCAAACATGATCAATTGCAGGTCGCGCAGCGAGTTCGAGTTGTCGCGATAAAGATCGAACAGGAAGCCGAGCCCGCCGCCCAGCAGCCGCAGCTTGGTGTCGAGATAGATGATTGCGCCGATGCTATAGCGGAAGATGGCGTTAAAGGCGCTGACCAAAGCCGCCAGGAGAACAAGCCAGATAGCGACCAGCCCGGCATACTTGCTGAAGCTGTCGATGCCACGGCTGACGGCAAGCAGAGCTCCCATCCCAAACCTCCCCTGATGACCGTTGACCGGCCCCTTGTTTCTGGTGAAGACATTAGGGTGATTGTGCCGTCAGCAACAAGGGGCAATGATGCAACTGCAACTCCGGCCGGACGGCCGCCAGTCCGATACGGCACTGATGATCCAGCGTGGCACAGGCCGGTTGCTGCGGGCGGCTGGGTTCGCGGTTCTGCCCGAGTTCACGCTGACGACCGGACGCCGGGCGGATATCATCGGCCTCAATGATGCCGGCCAGATCTGGATCGTCGAAATCAAGTCCTCGCTCGATGACTATCGCAGCGACAGCAAATGGCCGGAATACCGCGCGTACTGTGACCAGCTGTTTTTCGCTATCCCGGTAACCAAGGACTTCGGCGTCATTCCAGATGATGCCGGACTGATCATCGCCGACAATTGGGGCGCGGAAATCATCCGCTCGCCCGAAGCGTTGGCGCTCCATGCCTCACGGCGAAAAGCGGTGACGCTGGCCTTCGCCCGCGCCGCCGCCCTCAGGCTGCACGGTCTCTATGATCCGCTGGCGGAGTAAGTCAGGCCGCGACCAGTTCCCGCTCTGCTGCGTAGATGTTCTCGCCCAGCGGATCGAAGCCTTCGTCATTCACCTTGATGTAGATGACGGATGTGCCGCGCGGGCGGATGCGTTCGTGATAGATCGATGATCCAAGGAACACGATCATGTCGCCCAGTTCCTCGTGCAGCGGCAAGGCACCGCCCGAGGCATAAATGTCCTTGAGGCAGGGATTGTCCTGCTCGGTCATGAACACGGCACGCTCGCCGGCATTGGGCGTGCGGTCGAGTTCCGGGAAGACGCAGACGCTGGTGTCTGGCCCCAAATAGACCGGCAGCCCGATCGAGAACTTGGACGCGCCGCGATCCTTGTGCGGAGCAGGATACTCCGGCGCATCGGTGTCATATTGCTTGAGGTGGCGCTCGGAGATGGTGAAGGTTTCGGCTTTGAGGCCGGTCAGGGCGGCGATCTCATTGCGGAACCGATCAGCCATATCGCTATCGGGGAAATCATACAGGAACTGCTGCTTCTTGCCGCCGATCCGCCACTTGCCATATTCCTCCACCTGGCCACTGCGCGAACGTTCGAGGTAACTTTGCAGGTCGGCCATGAAAGAGGGCGACAGCACGTCCTTCAGTAGGACATAGCCATTGCGGTCAAGTTGCTCACGATAGGTTCCGAGGTCGCGCTTGAACGGCATGATTTGAGTCTCCCGATAGGTTGTTCGGAGAGACAAGATGCAATGGCCGTGCCGAAACCCTTCGACCACGATTGCCATGGTTAACACTTCATTTCGGAGCGCGTTTTGCCAGGATGCGCTGCAAGGTGCGGCGGTGCATGTTGAGCCGCCGCGCGGTTTCCGAGACATTGCGGCTGCACAGTTCGTAGACGCGCTGGATATGCTCCCAGCGCACCCGGTCGGCCGACATCGGGTTGTCGGGCAAAGTGGACCGGTTGGTGGTGTCGCCGATCAGCGCCCCGTAGACGGCGTCGGCGTCGGCAGGCTTGGCGAGGTAGTCGATGGCGCCGAGCTTCACCGCCGTCACCGCCGTGGCGATGTTGCCGTAGCCTGTGAGCACGACGGCGCGGGCATCGGGCCGTGCCAGATGCAAGGCCTCAATGACGTCGAGACCATTGCCATCGCCCAAGCGCAGGTCGACGACCGCAAAGTATGGCGCAACGCGTCTGACATGGGCGATGCCCTCGGCCACCGATTCCGCCATCAGCACCTCGAAGCCGCGGGTCTCCATGGCGCGTGCCAATCGGGTGAGGAATGGCTTGTCGTCATCGACCAGAAGCAGCGTCTTGTCGGCTGGAAGGGTTGGGATTGTCATTCAGGGCTTGCCCGTTCAGCAGTTCAATTACACCTGCGCTCTCTAGACCTTCGAGAGCGCTGGTTCAATGCTGTAGCTACGCAGTCACGACTTGCCGAGATCAATCAGGTTTCGGGGCCAAACGATATAGACGGCGGCGCCATGTTCAGGGGACAGCCGGTTGGCAAGCGATACCGAGGCGCCGGAGCGCTCAAGCAGGGTCTTGGCGATGAAGAAACCAAGTCCCATGCCCTCGTGACGGCCGGCTTCATTGGTGCCTTCGCCATAACCCGGCCTGGTGGTGACAAAGGGATCGCCCAGCCGGTCAAGGATGTTCTCGTGAAAGCCCGGTCCGTCGTCCTTGACGGTGATCGACACCTGGGTTGGCGTCCACCTCGCATCCACCTCGACCCGGGTTTCGGCAAAATCGACGGCGTTCTCCAGCAGGTTTCCGAGGCCATAGGCTATACCGGGATTGCGGCGGAACACCGGTTCGGAGCCAAGCGCCTTGTCATCGCCATCCGCCGAACTGGTCACCGCAATTACCACGTCCGAACCACGCAATGGCTCGATCAAATCCTCTATCATCGCCAGCATCTTGGTGCGCAGGTACATGTCGTCAGTCTGGGCCTCGCGGTTCGACAACCGCGCCAGGATTTCGCGGCAGCGCGCGGTCTGGCTGATCAGCAGATCAATATCTTCCGTATACGGACCTTTTTCGGGAAGCTCCCGCTTCAGTTCCTTGGCAACCAGCGCGATGGTGGCCAACGGGGTGCCAAGCTCATGGGCGGCGGCGGCGGCCATGCCATCGAGTGCCGAGAGCCGCTGTTCCCTCGCCAATACCATTTCGGTGGCCGACAGCGCTTTCGACATCTGGCGGGCTTCCTCGGCGATGCGGCGGGCATAGATGGCGGAGAACACCACGCCGCAGATGATCGCTGCCCACATGCCGGCAATATAGAACTCCGGCAGTTCGAGGCGCTGGCCCGGCACCCAGGGTAGCGGATAATGCTTGAAGGCGAGGAAGGTGGCGCAGCCAAAGGCCATGACGCCGAGCCAGATGGTCCAGCGGGTGGTGAGCGAGGTGGCCGAAATGGTAACAGGCACGAGGAATAGAAATGCGAAGGGGTTTTCCAATCCACCCGTCAGATAGAGCAGCACACCAAGCTGCAACACATCGTAGAGCAGCAACAGGCCGGAATGGGTTTCCTGCAACCTGATGCTCTTGCGCCAGCGGATACTGAGAAAGATGTTGAGCCAGGCGCTGAGCGCCACGGCGCCGAGGCAGAGACTGAGCGGCAATGGAAAGCCAAGCACGAAATAGACGCCGAGCACGGCACCTGCCTGGCCGATGATCGCCAACCAGCGCAGGCGGACCAGCGTCCGCAATCGGAGCATGCCGATGTCCGCATCGTTGAAGGAAAGCGGCGGGAGGCTGATCGAATCCTGGGACATGCACCGCAATGTGAACTTGGCTGATGTTGTAGCAGCAGCAGTTTAGGCCTATCTCGATCCGGAAAGAAAGCCAATGCCCATGCCGCGCCGTGCCATCCTGCTGTTTTCCATCGCTTTGCTCATTCTCGCCGTGGCGATCGGCGGCACGTCGTTGCTGCTGCGCCAGCCACCAGGCGGCAGCGGCTCCGGCGAGGCGCTTGTTGGCGGGCCATTCAGCCTCGTCGATCACACCGGAAAACGGGTGAGTGAGAAGGATTTCCTCGGCCGCTACATGCTGGTGTTCTTCGGTTACACCTATTGTCCCGATATCTGCCCAACGGAACTCCAGGTGATGACCGCGGCGCTCGATTCAATGGGCGCCGCAGCTGATCCCATCCAACCCCTTTTCATCACCGTCGATCCGGCGCGCGACACGCCGCAAGTCCTGGCCGATTATGTCGGAAACTTTGGGCCGAAGCTCATCGGCCTCACCGGCTCGCCCGCGGAAATTGCCACGGTGGCCAAGGCCTATCGCGCCTATTATGCCAAGGCGGGCGCGGGGGGCACCGAGGATTATCTGATGGATCACTCCAGCACCATCATCCTCATGGGTCCCAACGGCCGTTTCGTGAAATATTTCACCTACACCACTGACGCTGCGGCATTGGCCGTTGCTCTAAAGGAAGCCCTAACGACTTCCCCCTAAAGTAGTGGAAATGACAGGTTGCCCACTTGCGGGGGAGTTGGTACCCTCAAACCCTTGTCCAGGGGACTTTGAAAAAGTGCTTTATTATCTTTACGAAATGAACCACGCGGTCCTGGCGCCATGGCGCGCCGTGGCGGATGCCGGAATGAGTTTCTGGAAAAACCCCGCCAACCCGATGTCGGCAACGCAATTCGGCCGGTCATGCGCGGCCTCGTTCGAAATGTTCGAGCGCACCACCAGACGCTATGGCAAGCCGGCCTTTGGCATCGCCGACGTGATCGTTGAGGACGATCTGGTGGCAATTGAGGAGCGCGTCACTCTCAAGAAGGACTTCTGCAACCTCCTGCATTTCGCCAAGCTTGGGCAAACCCCAGCGAAGCCCGAGCACAAGCTGCTGATTGTCGCGCCGATGTCCGGCCACTACGCGACGCTGCTGCGCGGCACGGTCGAGGCCATGCTGCCGCATTATGACATCTATATCACCGACTGGGTCGATGCCCGCACGGTTCCTGCCATCCACGGCAGTTTCGATCTCGACACTTACGTCGACTATGTCATGGAGTTCCTGCGCCATCTCGGACCCGGCACGAGTGTCATGGCGGTGTGCCAGCCGTCGGTGCCGGTCATGGCCGCCGTCTCGCTGATGAATGCCGAGAACGATCCCAACTCGCCCAGCACGATGATCCTGATGGGCGGCCCCATCGACACCAGGCGCAACCCGACGGCGGTCAACAAGCTGGCCGAAGAAAAGGGTGCGGACTGGTTCCGCAATAACGTCATCATGAAAGTGCCGGCTCCGCATGCCGGCATGATGCGCGACGTCTATCCGGGCTTCTTGCAGCTTGGTGGCTTCATGACAATGAATCTCGACCGCCACATCGATGCGCATCGCGAGATGTTCTGGCATCTGGTCGATGGCGACGGCGATTCGGCGGAAAAGCACCGTGAGTTCTACGACGAATACATGTCGGTGATGGATCTCACGGCGGAATTCTATCTCGAGACGGTCGAGAAGGTGTTCGTCAATCACGATCTGCCGAAGGGTACCCTCACCCATCGCAACCGCAAGGTCGATCCGTCGCGCATTACCCAAACGGCATTGATGACGATCGAGGGCGAGCGCGACGACATTTCGGGAGTCGGTCAGACCGAAGCGGCCCAGGACTTGTGTTCCAACTTGGCATCCGAAAAGAAGCTGCACCATCTGCAGCTTGGGGTCGGACACTATGGCGTGTTCAACGGCTCGCGGTTCCGCAAGGAAATCGTGCCGCGCATCGTCAGCTTCGTCAACGCCAACGCCTGATGGTTGGCCTGCTGCGGCGGCTTGAGCGTATCATTGCGCCAAAGCCGCTTGAACCATCGCAAATGGTCATCGCCGGGCAGAACCTCACCGTCGTCTTCCGCCGCAATGCCCAGGCCAAGCGGCTGGTGCTGCGCCTCAACATGCATGGAACTGAAGTGCAGGTGACCGTGCCGAAGGGTGTGTCGCGCGCCCGGGCGCTGGAATTTACCGAGCGCTCACGCCGCTGGATCGAGGCCCGCGTCAAGAGCCACGGTGGCAACGTCGAACTGAAACCCGGCGCACGAATCCCGCTGCGCGGTGTTGACCATGAAATCCGCCACGGCGAAGCCAGGCGGGGATTGATCTCGGTCGATGCGGAACAGAAACTCATTCACGTGCCGGGCGAACTTCCGCATGTGCCGCGCCGCGTCCTGGATTGGCTCAAGGCCCAGGCCCGTGCCGAACTGACGGCAGCTTCCGAACATTACGCGGCCAGGATGGGTGTGCGCTACCGGCGGATTTCGGTGCGCGACCAGCGCACCCGCTGGGGCTCGTGTTCGGCGGGCGGCGATCTTTCCTATTCATGGCGGCTTATCCTGGTGCCGCCGCATGTGCTCGACTATGTCGCGGCACACGAAGTGGCGCACTTGCAGCATCTCGACCACAGCCCGCGATTCTGGCGGCTGGTGCTCTCTCATTGTCCGGGTGCCTCAAAGGCCAAGTCCTGGCTCAAGTCTCACGGCCAGAGCGTTCACCGCGTCGTGGCGTAGCTTCAGCGTTCCTCCTGTGCGCGCCGCATCCGTTCCTGAGCGCTGAGGCGCGCGGATTTCGGTTTCTTTTCGGTCTTCTTCTTGGTTGAAGATCCAAACAACCGCTCGAAGAAGCCGTCGTTCTGCATGCGCGACTCCTCGATTTCGTCGGGGGTCTGAACCTCGACGCGGGCGATTGTCGTCGTGCTGCCGGGGAAAGATTCACGGTCTCCGGGAAGTGGGCGGGCCGTCAATCCGGCATGGGCGGGTTCCATCACATCTTTCCAGATTTCAGCTGGAATGAGTCCGCCCGTCACTTTTGCGGTAGGCGAATTGTCGTCGTTACCAACCCAGACACCGGCCACCAGTTCACTGGTATAGCCAATGAACCAGGCGTCGCGGTAATCCTGGCTGGTGCCGGTCTTGCCGCCAATCTCGGGGCCAGGGAAAGCCGCGCGGTTGCCGGTGCCGTCAGTCACCACGGCGCGCATCATGCGGTTCATGGCAGCGATATCGGTATCGCTAACCGCTTGCGGAAAGCCGGACCCTTTGCGTTCATAAACAATCTTGCCATCGCGCGTCAGGATGCGCTTCACCGCATAGGGCACCACCGGATAGCCGCCATTGGCGAAGGGCGCGAAAGCCGAAGTCATTTCCAACAGAGTCACTTCCGATGTACCAAGCGCAATCGACGCATCACTGCCAAGAGGCGACGTGATGCCGAGACGATGGGCAACCGCCGCCACGCTCTCGGGTCCAACCTGCATGACCAGCTTCACGGCAACGGTGTTGAGCGACATGGCAAATGCCGTTTCGAGGCTCACCGCGCCCAAGTATTTCTTGCGGTAGTTCTCCGGTTCCCAGTCGCCGATGCGAACCGGTTCATCGACCTCGACCGAGTCTGGCGTAAGCCCGCGTTCAAGCGCTGCCAGATAGAGAAATGCTTTGAAGGCGGAGCCAGGCTGGCGCTTGGCCTTGGTCACGCGGTTGAACTGGCTTTTCTTGTATGACCTGCCACCCACCATGGCACGCACCGCGCCTGAGCCATCGAGCACCACGAGTGCTCCCTCGCTGGCCTTGAGCTTGACGCCTTCGGTCGACAGCCGCTTGCGTAACGCCTTCTCGGCATTGGCCTGAAGTGCGGGATCAATCGTCGTCTCGATGACCAGGGACTGGTTATAGTCCTTGACGAATTCCGGCAGCTGCTCGCTGACCCAGTCGGCGATAAAATGTTTGGACGAAACGTAGTTGGCGGGCCTTACCTCGGCTGGCCGGTCGATCATGTCGGCGGCCTCGAGTTCGGTGATGAAGCCGGCATCGGCCATGCTGTAGACCACCAGCCTGGCGCGCTCGGCGGCGGCTTGCGGGTTGGACGCCGGATTGGTGGAACTTGGCGCCTTCAACACGCCGGCCATGGTCGCGGCTTCCATGAGTGTCAGCTCGGATGCCGATTTCTGATAATAGGCACGCGCCGCCTTCTCGATGCCAGTGGCACCGGAACCAAAATAGACGCGGTTCAGATAGA
>JANLTS010000441.1:0-2823 GCA_031363045.1 Hyphomicrobiales bacterium | reverse complement strand
CGCTTGAGGATCGCTTCGAGCCGGTCGGCAAACGCCTCGCGCGTGGTTTCACACCATGTGCCATCGGTGACGATCTCGCCCGCCGCGTCGCCCTTGACCACGCGCGGCGCATCGGGAACCTGCAGCCACAGGATCGCCTTGCCATCGGGACAGCGCGACGGATCGAGCCGGTGCGGCTGGCCGACACAGATCGTCGGCGTGACTGGCAACATGCCGCGCTCGGCCTCGTTGGCGGATTTCGACACGGCATCGATTCCGCCGGTCAGGTGGATCAGCGCGACTTCGTCAAGGCCGGGGCTCAGCCACTCGGGCGGACGGTCCAGCGCATAGTGCAGTTGGAAATTGCCCCGGCCATGACGGAAGGCCGATGCCGCCGCGCGGTCTTGCTGCGGGTCCACATTGCGCAGCAGGCGTGTGTGCAATTGCCCAGGCGCCACCGAGGCCAGCACCGAGCCGCATTCAATCTCCTCGCCATCCGCCAGCACGACACCAGCCACCTTGCCGTCCCTGACGAGGATACGATCAACATCGGCATCGCAACGGATCGTGCCGCCCTTCTCTTCGATCAGTGCACGGAAGGCATCAACGGCGCGGCCCGCTCCACCCTTCGCGATCGGCGCACCGGCGGCCTCGAGCGCGAAGGCGATGACCTTGCCCATCTGGCCGGAATAGGCGCTCTCCGGCGTTAAGCCGCAATGCAGCACCCATGGCGCGAAGAGCGCTTGCACCAGCGGACTTTGATAACCGGTTTCCAACCAAGCGCGGGCCGGAACAAGTGCTGTTCCAAACCACGCCAGAAGCCCACGCAGACCGCGCTTGCGAACCTGAGTGAATAGTAGTTTCAACGTTGCCCAGCTCCACAACTCGCCACCCAGCAGCGCAAACAGGAACGGCGCATCGGCGGCTATCACGCCAACATCCGCCGCATGGCGGTCGCCATCGCCCGCCGCCAGCGCATTGAAGGCGGCGACGTTTTTCGCCCGGTCCATGCTGAGCACCAGCGAAGACCCATCCGGCCGCAGCACGGCGGTCGGATGCGGCGATTGGCAATATTCGAAACCGTGACGGGAAAGATGGGGGCCAAGGGCGGCTCCCGCCGGTCCCGTCATGAACAGCACGAAAGTCGCAGCCATCACATCGTGTTGAAAGCCCGGAAGCGTGATCTCCTCGGTGCAAAGACATCCGCCGGAATGCGCAGCGCGCTCCAGCACCAGCACGCGATCGCCCTTCAGCGCCAGCATCGCCGCGGCGACCAGCGCGTTGATGCCGGACCCTATGATGACGTGATCGGGCCGCATGGCCTTTAGGCCTTCGGCACGAGGGCCAATGCACGGATCGGCGAGCCGGTGCCGTTCTTGATCTTGAGTGGTGCCGCAATGAGGATCGCCCCCTTGGGCGGCAGCTTGTCAAGATTGGCGAGCGAGGCGAGGCCGAAGCAATTGTTCTTGTGCAGCAGGTTATGCGCCGGGAACGGCGGGTTCATGCCACCGGCCTGTCCGGCATCGGTGCCGATGCACTGGCTGCCCCAGCCGGCGATTTTTTTCTCCAACAGGTAAGTGATGACCTCGGCCGTTGGTCCCGGCGTGTGCGGGCCAGTCGCATCGGCATTGAGGAACAGCGCCTCATCATGGGCGCGGGAATCCCAGTCGGAGCGCAACACCACCCATTCGCCAGCTTTGATCGCGCCATGCTTTTGTTCCCATGCCTTCACGTGCTCGATGGTCAGAAGGAAATCCGGATTGGCCACGCACTCCCTGGAGAAGTCGAGCACATTGACCGGTGCCACCAGGCGGTTGACATTGAGCGTGTCGGTGAAGCCGTCGGCGTAGTCCTTGCCGGTGATCCAGTGATGCGGCGCATCGAAATGCGTGCCGCTGTGCTCGCCAAGTTTCAGCCAGTTCCAGGCCCAGAACGGTCCGGCCTTGTCATATTCGCTGATGCGGTGAATCTCGACCTTCGGCGTATCGACTGCGAAATCCGGTGGCAGTTTGAGAATGGGCGTGTCGGGACCCAGTGTGCCCGAACAATCCACCACTTCGATCCCGCCCGAGGCGAGCAGTCCGGCCAGCGATTCAAGCAACTTGGCAGAGCTCATGTCTCAATCTCCCTGTTTGGCGCAATGATGCTAGACAAATTAAAATGCATTTGCAAATATCCTTGTGCGGGAAAGTGGGGACAACACGTGTCGCACGAGTTCGACGCAGTTCTGATCGGGGCGGGTCACAACACTTTGGCTTCGGCGCTGCACCTCGCGGCGCGCGGCTGGCGGGTCGGCGTCTTCGAGCAGGCGTCAACGCCCGGTGGTGCTGTGAAGACCGGTGAATACACGCTTCCCGGCTACCGCCACGACTGGGCGGCAATGAACCTGTCGCTGTTTGCCGGAAGCGCGTTTTTCAAGGCCTATGGGCAGGAACTGGGCCAGCACGGTTGCGCCTTCGTGCCAGTCGACAGGCCCTTTGCCTCATCTTTTCCGGATGGCCGCTGGGCCGGGGTTTCCACCAAACTTGAAGAGACGGTTGAACAGCTCCGCAGCTTGTCGCCAGCTGATGCCGCAACCTGGGAGCGTCTCGTTTCGGGCTTTGCCGCCGAGGCGCCGCATCTCTTCGGACTCCTCGGGAGTCCCATGAAAATGCGTGCAATTGCATATTTCATGTTCAAAGCATTGCGCGCCAAAGGTCTCGGCGGCACGCTCGACATGGGGCGGTTCCTGCTGTCTTCGCCGCGCCAGTGGCTGGAGCAGACGTTCACCCACCCGCATGTCCGCGCCATGCTCGGCGCCTGGGGCATGCATCTCGATTTCGCGCCCGATATCGCCGGCGGCGC
>JANLTS010000440.1:0-10695 GCA_031363045.1 Hyphomicrobiales bacterium | reverse complement strand
CACGTCGCGCCAGCAGCTCACGGCGCCGATGATCCGGCCTGCGCCGTCACGCACCGGATTGACCGAGACCTCGATTGCGATCTCGGTGCCATCGGGCCGTCTGACAAGAAAATATTCCTCGGAAATCGATTCTCCAAGGCGGCTGGCGCGGTACAACGGCAATTGCTCCACGACCGGACGCGTCACACCATCGCGGAACCAGATGCCGAAGGATTCCGCATGGTCGGCGGCAAGCACGTTCAATTGCTCGACCCGCCGTCCGGATAGCTCGACCGCCTTCTTGCTGTTGGCGATGACGCGGAAATCCGGGCCGCCGACGACAGTGATGCCTTCCGGCACATGTTCGAGCAACGTATCGAGCAGTGCCTTGCCCTCCTCCGCCTCTCGCTGTGAGCTGCGCAACTCGGCATCGAGTTGCATCAGCCGGTCGCGGATGTCCACGCCTTCGGATAGAAAGCTTCTGATCTGCGGAATTGGCCCGGGCTTGCCCAATTCCCCCGCGGCGGCCAGCGTTTGCCGGATGAGGTTGGCCAGCGGCAACTGAAACAGATAGGCAATCAGCACGCCGAATGTGACCGCCAAAAGGCTCGCCATGTAGAGGTTGTTCCAAGCCTCGGCCAATGGCGCGTCAAGCACGGCGTGCGGCACGTATACGCTCGTTGTCCAGCCGGTGACCTGAGATTGGTGGAAGGACAAGATCGATGCGTGGCCGTTGATATCGGCATCGGTAACGGCCGGATCGGCATGCGATCTGTCTTCATGGCGGTAGTCAATTTTCTGGCCGATCAGTTCAGGGTCTGTGCTGGCGAAGACGATACCTCTCCGGTCGCTCGCCGCTGCGCGCCATCCTTCGGGCAAGAGTTGCTGTGCGAAGACGGTCTCGATGCGCTTGGGTTCCGACGCCACAATGAGCACATATCGGACTTCACTTCCGACCAAGACGGGCAGAGTGACATTGAAGACGCGCGACTGCGCCACCTTGCCAAAAAAAATGTCCGACACATCGAACTTGCCGGTCTCAATCACTCTGCGCGCGTTTTCAGGGTTGGCAGTTTTGGGCAGTGCAGTCCCAAATGGAACGCGAGTATTGACAACCTGCTGCATCGAAAGGTCGACAAGAATGACGTTTGCCTGCGCATAGATCATCGACAATTTCGCCTGGTCGTAGAAGGTGCGGAAATCGCCGCGCGCAAGTGGCTCTGCCGCGGCAAGAGAGCCACCCGCCGCGATCAGGCCGTTGATCTCCCTATCGACATTGGACGACACACTGAGCGCACGCCCGGCCACCCGCACTTCGTCAATGCTTTTGAAAACCTTGCCCAAGTGATCGAGTGCAAACAGGCCCAGGCCAATCAACGGCACCACACTTACCAGCGACAACACAACCAACAGCATAGACACAGAAATGCCACGCCGTGGTTTGGCGGAATTGCTCGATAAGTTCACGCTCGAAACTGACCTCCGCCTCGAAAACCCACACGTATCAAACCAAGTATACACAGTATTGATGGAACGCAAATTGCAAACACAGTCAAAGTGGAACCAATCTGCAGCTGGCGCGTTTCGGAACTTAGCGATCATACGAGAGGACATTCCAATGGCAAGAACTTCAAAGTCCGGCGCCAGCCGCAGGCGCAATGGCGCCGCGCCGCAACGCAATGCCAGTCACCGCCTGTTCGACGATGTCTTGGCGCTGGCCGCAACGCTCGCCCGCGGCCGCCAGGACTACGGCGCCGGGAAGCTCAGGACGCTCGCAACCTCGACACGCGACTTTGCCGCATCACTGTCAGATATGCCGAATGTGCGCGCCCAAGCGGATTCGGCTGCCGAAAGCCTCGAGGGTCTGGCGGAATATGTCATGCAAACCGATATCGAGCAGATGGCGAAAGATGCAAGCACCTTCGCGCGCCGCCATCCCTTGGCCACATTTGCGATCACTGCGGCCGCCGGATTGGCGGCCAGTCGGATGATCATGCCGCATGCCGCCACCGCTGCGCGCAAAACGTCCGCAGCGCGCAAATCCACGTCAAAACAAGCAGCGCGGACGGGCCGCCGAGCCAATGGTGCGGCTCATGCCGCTGGCTAGGACGGAGGACACGAGCGGCACACAGACAGCCGCAGCGCCGGGCCTGCCGGACGCTGTCCGCCGCCTCATCGAGGGCAGCATGCAATGGGCCGGGGCCGAACTCGTCCTGGCCCGCGCCGAAGCGGCTGGTATCCTGCGCCGCTTTGCCGCCGCCGCCGGTGTTGCCGTTCTCGCGGTAAGTTTGACACTAGTCGCGCTGGTGATTCTGGCGCAGGCGGCGGTCGCAGCGCTCGCCAATGTGCTGGCCAGTCCCGCCTACGCCGGGCTCGCGGTGGGTCTTGGTCTCATCCTCAGTGTTGTTCTTCTGGCCTTCTTGGCGTGGCGTCTTCTGTCCTTGCCTGCGGTGCGACCGGCAAGCCCGGTGTTGCGTTGGATAACGGGTGCCTCGGCGCGCGGAAAGCAACACCTGTGACGCGGCTGCAACAGCTGGAACGCGACGCCCTCCAGAAACGCCAAGAAGTGGACGCAGCATTCAATGACCTGCGGGCCAGACTGACCGTACGCGGATTGGCGAACGAAGCGGTTACGCTTGCCGCGCCCTATCGCCCCGCTGTTTTGCCTGTCTATGAGGCCGTCAGGCGACATCCTTTGATCGCCACCGCGCTGCTGGCTGGCGCCGGTTGGTTGATGAGCCAGAGTCGGAATCGCCAGTCCGGCAAAAAAACCTCTCGCCGAAAACTGAAATCGTGAAAACACAGGAGACTGCAATGAAAGAGACACTTCAAATGCCAGCCGCAACCAAGGCCAAGCGCCAAGCCGCCAAGACGAAAGCCCGGTCCAGCCGCACGGCATCCGCCAAGCGGCCGGCGGTCGCAGCGGCGAAGCGATCCACCGCCGGTGTCGGCTATGGTGACACCGCCGCAAGGTTCATCGCCAAGGGCAAATCCGCCTTCGGCGACGCCTATGCCTGGGCAGGCGAAGCCGGAAGCGATCTGCCGCGCCGCGTTCGCGGCATGACCCTTCCCAACCCCAATAGTGTGCAAACTTACTTGGTCGAGCGGCCTCTGGTGCTGGGCGCCGTCGGTCTTGGCCTTGGCATGGCGCTGGGCGCCCTGATCCCGTCCAGGATCGGCAACTGGCCTGCGGTCAGTACGCCGCGCCGTCCGTCGGGCACCGCGAAAGCCCGCCGCAAGTAATTGCAAGTCGCGGCAGTGCGGAAAATGGGAGCGGCAATCCACCGCTCTCCTTTTTATTGCGGCGCGGCTGCTGCTCCGTAAAGACAAAAAAATGCGGCCCTCAACGTGGCCGCATTTTTGGATGGAAGGAGCGGGTTTTCAGCGCCAGACTGAAAGCCTGCTATGATCAATACCCTCGTCGCGATGGCGGCCTCCTGCGCACGCCGCCCACCAGGCGCCAACCGCGCCGATCAGCAGCGAAGCGGCAGTGAGGAAGGCGATCAGGATTCCGAATTTACGCGCGCTTGCTGCTTGCGCCTTAAGTTCCGTGACCGTGTCGTCGAAGTTTTTCCTCGCATCGGCCTCGGGCAAGCCGCTACGCGTGGAGATCTGGCGCACGGCATAATCACGGTCTGAATCGTCGATACCCGGCGCGCCAACGCTCCTCGTCAAAATTCTGCTGATCTCCGCCGTGTCGCCACTGCTTGCCGTCGCGGTTTCGGAGCGCAGAAGTTTGGCGGCGAGATCGTTGGTCGAACCAGCCATCGTTGCCAAGCCCGCAACACCCGCTGTGGCAATCCATGCCGCAAGCACCGCACCAATCACCACACTGACCGCCCATACAATCAGGCCATGGCCGCCGTCGCGCATTTCCACTTCATGCGATTTTGCGTCACCGATCGTGCGGCGCATACGGCCTGCGATGTAACCACCGCCCATGAAACTGGACACCTGCACCCACAACAGCCAGAGAGCTGCGGCGATCGCAAGACCGGTGATCGAGGCGGAGCCGGGCGGCGACAGCGATGCGAATGACAACCCGACCGCCGATCCAAAGGCGAGAAACACAGATGAGATGGCCGCGGCGACAAAGACGCCAGCGATAATCGCACCCCAGTCCACGTAATGTGAGGTCTGTTCTGTGTTGATCTTGCCAGCAATGACGTGGGTCGGCGTGTTCATGGAAATACCCTTGCTTTGTCTATTGTTACCGGTTCGCGTCTAGCGCATGCCGAGAAACGACAAGATTGCCAGGACCACAACGACGAGGCCGACGAGATAAATGATCGAATTCATGATGGAGCACTCCGCTATGTTATGCCGTTACTGAACGCTGGCGATCGAAAATCGTTCCCGCACCGGGAACGAATATTCGCGGCACGCGTTTGGGTTTTCGACAATCACGTCGTTCGGAGAGTGTGAAAAATGCGCGGAATCCTGTTGTGGCTGATCGGCATCCCGATTCCCATCATCATCCTGCTCTATCTGTTCAAGGCGGTCTAAGTCTCAGATCAATGGCCTCGGATTCTCGCGGTGGGTTTCAAAGCGTGCGATCTTGATCAGCGCTGCCTCGTCGAGAACCGTCACCGATTTGTCCCGCCAAGCGATGACTTTCCGGTCGTAGAGTTTGCGCAGAGTCTTGTTGGTATGAACAAGCGACAGGCCAAGCGTATCGGCGACATGCTGCTGGTTGATCGGCAGACTAAGGGACTCTCCATTGGTGAGCCGCAGTTCCTTGGCGCGCCGGAAGAGATGCATGATCAGATAGGCAAGCCGTTCGATGGCGGTGCGCCGCCCGACGCTCAGCAGATGGTCGTCGAGCATTTTTTCCTCGCGCGCCGCCAGCCAGGTGACGTCAAAGCCGAGGCCAGGCTGTGTCGCATAGAGCGACCACACCTTGGCGCGCGGGAAAACGCAGAGCGTCACATCGGTCAGCGCTTCAACCGTATGCTGCATCTCGTTAAACACCGAAGCTTGCAAACCGATGAAATCGCCGGGTAATCCGTAATTCAGGATCTGACGGCGTCCATCAGGCAGCGCCTTGTAGCGGAATATCCATCCCGAAAGCAGGGTGTAGAGGTGAGCACTGCTGTTACCCTCCAGCAGGATCGTCGCTCCCGCCGAAACTGTAAGCTCGCCGGTCTTGAATGACGACACGAACTTCAATTCTTCCGGCGTGAAATCGCGGAACACCTTGAGCGCCCGCAGCGGACACGCGGTACATGGTGTCTTCTTGCCGTGAACATTTTCGGTATTCGCTTTGACCATGACGCCGTCCTGTTCCTTCCACCGCGCATCTTGCGTGAGTATGTCTTATTTAAATGACCGCCGGTTCGGCCAGCTGCATTAAGCTGGCATGAAACAGCAGTGCGATATCTTTCCCGCCGGACTCACGATACTCGTTGTCGAGGACGAATCCATTATCGCCTGGGACGTCGAGCAGCTGCTTAGAGACCATGGTGCAAGCGAGGTTCTCATCGCGCCATCGCTCAAGAAGGCGCGCGCTTTTCTTGCCGGGCACGACGGGATCGGACTGGTCATCGTCGATCTCAAACTGGAGGACGGCAACGGCGGCGATCTGATCGAGGAAACCGCCGCAAAGGGCATCCCAACCATTATCACCACAGGTTATGACAGCTTCACTGGCGGTGGCATCCCGGTGATTTCGAAACCCTATGGCGCCAAAACGCTGATCACCGCAGTGCTTTGTGCGATCAAGGCATAACGCAGACAACTCATCCAATTTCATTTGGCCTCCGCTTCTTCAGTTGGCTCCTTAGGCGCCTCGCGCGCCGCCAGGAATTCGCCGATGCGGTTGAAGCCCTCCATGTGGCCGCAGAACACCTTGAAGGCAACCAGCAGGGGCACGGCAATAACGGCGCCGCCGATCCCCCAGAGCCAGGTCCAGAACGCCAGGAAAAGAAGAATGGCGACAGAATTCATTTGCAGCCGCCGCTCCAGCGCCTGAGGAGTGACAATTTGCGATTCGACCGTCGCCCAGAATCCATAGGACATCGGCACCAGCAGGGCGTAGCTCAGTGTATCGAACGTCACGACCGCCAGGCAGGCCGAAAGTGCCACCCCCGACAGCGCGCCAACGTAGGGGATGAAGTTCAGGAAAAAGGCGAGCACTCCCCACAAATAGGGCGATGGCATGCCGAGCGCATGGAAGCTGAAAGCGACAACCAACCCAAGGCCAGCATTGATGGCGGCAAAGGAGAGGAGATAGACCGAGACTTGGCGCTCGACATCGTAGACGATGCGCAAGGCGCGCTTCTTGTCCGTCATGTGCGGCATGATGCGGATCAGTTTTTCATAGAAAAGGTCGCCCGAGGCCATGAGGAAAACCGCAATGACCGAAGTGGCGCCGACCATGACGGCGAGCTGCACGGGATAGCCTGTGGCCATGGCGATGAGGCCGGGAAGTGCAGACTGACGCAGCGCGACTTCCGGCACCTTGGCACCGGACGCCGACTCGGAGACCTCCTGCACCTTTTCCGCGATATCCGAAACAGCGGCCAATGACGACCGCAGACTGCGCAGCTTTTCGGTAAAGGTCCGCGCCAACGCCGGCGCCTCGCTGATCCAGTGCGCCAGCGGGGCGCTCAGAAAATAAACCGCAAGAGCCCCGAAAGCGATCAATCCCGTGGCAATGAAAGTAGTCGCCAAGGCCGGCGGAATGCCGCGCTTCGCCAGGTAGCGGATGAGCGGCCGGAAGGTCAGCGCAATAAAAATGGCGAGAACCACTGGCAGTAGGAAGTCGCGCGCGAAATGCGCGGCGGCAATTGCCGCAATGATGAAAATGCCCGTAAGGGCTATGTTGGACGTTCTTGACGTTTCGGGTTGCATGGCCTGCCGCTCACATGCGGCAGGTCAGATTTTACCCAAGACAATCAACACGACGACGACCGCAAGCGCGAGGCCCAGTGTACCCGACGGCGCATAACCCCAACTCCGGCTATAGCCCCAATTCGGCAGCGCGCCGATTAAAAATAGGATGATGAGAACTACGAGGATTGTGCTGAGCATTCTGTTTTCCCTGTCCGACGCATGCTGGACGTTCTCACAACGCCCTCGTCGTCCATTGGTTCCAAGACCGCCTCACAATTCAATCGCGTCAATCGCGATGAAAACGCCCCACGGCGGCTTCGGACCGAGCGTCCGGTCCGAAGGTTTCGCCGCTGTCGATCTTCAGGATTTCGGACAGCTTGGCGCGTGCCCGGCTGGCACGGCTCTTGATGGTGCCGACCGCCACGTTGCAAATGTCCGCTGCCTCTTCATACGAAAAGCCGGAGGCGCCGACCAGCACAATGGCCTCGCGCTGGTCATCCGGCAATTGCGCCAGCGCGATGCGCAAATCCGCCATATCGAGATGTCCGTCCTGCTCCGGGTGAACGGCGACACGGCCCGAATAGAATCCGTCGGCGTCTTCCACTTCGCGCTTGCGTTTGCGCAACTGACTGTAAAACTCGTTGCGCAGGATTGTGTAGAGCCAGGCGCGCAAGTTGGATCCCTCGGCGAAGCTGTCATGATGCTTCCACGCCTTCATCAAGGTCTCTTGGACGAGATCGTCGGCGCGGTCGTTGCGGGCCGTCAGCGACAAGCCGAAAGCCCGCAGCCCCGGGATGGCGGCGACAAGCTGATCTCGGAAGTGGTCGGTGCGATTCATGCGGTATCGGCTCCGAAGGGCAAGAGGTCGCTGGCCATCGCTAGTCGGCCTTTTTTTTCGGCGGGCTTGTGGATTCAAGTTTGGCCAGAAGCTCTAGGAAACGATCCGGTATTGGCTGTGCCGCCAACTCATCGTAATAGGTCTTCAACCGCCGGCCGATGACGTCGGAAACCTGCGGCCTTGCCGCGGCTGAATAGTGCATGTTCTCGGACTTCTTTGCTGGCTTGTTCGGCTTTCGCGGTTTATTGTCGTTTTCAGCCATGGGTCACCTTGAGTATCAGCTCAGTTCGACGGGATTGAAGTTATGCTTTCTGGCCGGTCTCGACGATGTACACAACGCCAATAAGACCTATAGGTTCCGCTTACGCCATTTTTTTGCTTAAATTTCCGGAACCAAGCCGCCGTTCGAGCGTTTCATGCGAATAGCTCACGGAACTGGCCGGTGGCTGAGTCGACATTAGCTGGGCAGATTGACTTACAAGAGGGATGAAGCATGGGACTTGCTGCCGAGATTGCGCCACACCTGCCGTACCTGCGGCGCTTTTCACGATCATTGACCGGAAGCCAGCAAAGTGGTGACGCCTATGTCGCGGCCGTCCTTGAAGCCTTGATCGCCGATCCCGCGCAATTCGATGCCGTGCCAAATCCCCGGGCGGCGCTTTACCGGACCTATTGCCGCCTGTGGGAGTCCGTGTCAATGAACATGCAGGGTCCCGAATCGAGGCCGGATTGGGAGGTCTCAGCCAACCGCCACTTGTCAGGCCTCACCCCTAAGGCCCGCGAGGCCTTCCTTCTCATGGCGGTCGAGGGTTTCAGCAGGGAGGAGATCAGCGGCATCCTGTCGCGCGATAGCGACGCCGTGGCAGCACTCCTCGAGGAAGCTTCGCAGGGTATCGTCGGCCAGGTCGCAACCAATGTCATGATCATCGAAGACGAGCCGATCATCGCCATGGACCTCGAGACATTAATGGAAAGCCTTGGCCATAAGGTCACTGGCGTTGCCCGCACCGAAAAGGAAGCGTACCACCTCGCTGCATCCAAGCGCCCTGGTTTGGTGCTGGCGGATATTCATCTCGCCGACGGCAGCTCAGGCATCGATGCCGTGAACAAGCTGCTCCTTGATTTCGAAGTCCCCGTCGTCTTCATCACCGCCTTTCCGGAGCGCCTCCTGACCGGTGTGAGACCCGAGCCGGCCTTCCTCATCACCAAGCCCTTCATGCCCGACATGGTGAAAGCCGTGGTGAGCCAGGCGCTGTTCTTCGACACAAAATCGAAAGCCGCCCGCTAAGACTGGAACTCTCTTTGCCCGTCCGGCGTTAACGCTCCGGACGGGCAATTCCGCCCGGTTCGAAACGGATTGGAGTCAGTCATGAATTGGGACCGCATCGAAGGCAATTGGAAAGAAATCAAGGGCAAGGCGAAGCAGCAGTGGGGCAAGCTCACCGACGACGATCTTGATGTCGCCGCTGGCCGCCGCGAAGAGCTCGAGGGCCTCCTGCAAAATCGTTATGGCTATGCCAAAGACAAGGCGAAGACCGAAATCGACGCCTGGATCGGACGGATGTGAGCAGACTGCACGAGGACATCGAGTCTGGCAACATCCAGGCCCGGCAGCCGGAGACAGACGTGTTCACGGCGAAAGACTATGACAAGGCTCTTCTGACGCCTGCACAAGTGTTTGAACAGCCCATCGATGTGGTGAACACCGGCTCTCTGACTGTGCAGCAGAAGCTCAAGGTTCTGAAGCGCTGGGAAGCTGACTCGCGCGATCTTGAAACCGCCGCTGGCGAAAGCATGACTGGCGGAGAGCGCTCGCGCTTCGGCGAGGTCCGCAAGGCCATCCATGCGCTCACCGAGCGCGAGTCCATCGATGAGGAAGGCGCACCGTCGCTGTAGCTCAACAACACTCGATCGATAAAAGGCGGATCACTCAATGCGGTCCGCCTTTTTCATTGCGCGGCGATTGCAGTCAGGTCAGGAGAGAACGGCAGTTCGATACTCCGCACACCGCCGCTGTCGCTGAGATCGATGAGGAACTCGGTGGGCGATAACATTTCCACGCCATCCGCTAAGCGCGCTGATGCCGGCCCTCGCGACACGCGAATGTCATAGCGTGTCAGCCCGACTTGCAGAGTGACATCGTAACCTTCCCAGCCGCCGGGCATGCGTGGCGTGACGCGGAGCTTCAGCCCCTCGCGCACAATGCCAAGCAAGGCCTCAAGCCCGGCACGATAGAGCCACCCCGCCGAGCCCGTGTACCAGGTCCAACCACCGCGCCCCGTGTGCGGCGCGACCGAGTACACATCAGCGGCAACCGAATAAGGCTCGACCCGGTAGCGGCGCGCCTCGCTGTCGGTTCGCGCATGATTGATCGGATTGAGCATCGCAAAGAGGGCCGCCGCGCGGTCTGTCTGGCCGAGCGCCGCATGGGCGAAAATCGACCAGATGACGCCGTGCGTATACTGGCCGCCGTTTTCGCGGATCCCCGGCGGATAGGCCTTGATGTAGCCTGGTTCCAAATCAGTCTTGTCGAAAGGCGGCGTGAACAGCAGCGCCACCTTGTCTTCCGGACGGACCAGCCGGCGGAAAGATTCCTCCATGGCGGTGGCAGCGCGTTCAGCTGGTGCGGCGCCCGAAATCACCGCCCAGGATTGGGCGATGGCGTCAATCTGGCACTCGGCACTCTCGGCCGAACCCAAAGGAGTGGCATCGTCGAAGAAGCCGCGCCGGTACCAATGGCCATCCCAGCCGTCATGTTCGAGAGCCTGGCGCAACGCCTGCCCGTTGGCGCGCCACTGTGCCACGCGGGCCTTGTCGCCGCGCGCCTCAGCAAGCGGCACAAAAGCATCGAGGGTGGCAATGAGGAACCATGCGAGCCAGACGCTCTCGCCCTTGCCCTGTTCGCCAACGCGGTTCATCCCGTCATTCCAGTCGCCGGTGCCGATCAGCGGCAGACCGTGGCTGCCGACGGCCAGGCTCTGGTCGAGGCCGCGCGCGCAATGCTCGAACAACGTGCCGCTCTCGTCGGAGATCGATGGCTGGAA
>JANLTS010000400.1:0-8805 GCA_031363045.1 Hyphomicrobiales bacterium | reverse complement strand
GTGATGCCGTAGCGCTTGCCGTCGATTACTGTGGCGGCGTCCATCACCACCTCCGGGAACAGGTCGGCGACGGGCAATTGGTCATCGGGCAGGGCGTCGAACAGCCCGCGCTCAACACCACGGCGCACGTCGATCGAGTCGATGACCATGATATCCCAGTCACCCGGCTGCGATTGCTCGATGATGGCGAGGCCCGCTCCCGTGCCCTCGAATTCCTTGACGTTCACCTTGATGCCATTGGCATCCTCGAACGGCTTCAGCAGGTTCGGGTCGGAGTGGTCGCACCACACCAGCGCGTTGAGGTCGGCGGCCATCGCCTGGCCATGGGAAAGACCGAGGATGGCAAATGCGGCGAAAGATGCCCCGGCAAGGCGGCGCGTGAAGTGGCGGACGGTCATGGTGTGTTTCTCCCTGTGGTATTTGAAAAATGAACCAATTTTAAAGTTGAGTCAATTCTAAAAATCGGGCAAGTTGCTGAAATGTCAGGCCTTAGGCAGAAGCAGAAAGCTCACCGTCACGACCGTATCCTCGAAGCGGCGGCCCAACTGTTTCGCGAATTCGGCTACGAGGCGGTGAAGATGGAGGCCATTGCGGCGGCAGCCGAGGTGTCGATCGGCACCATCTATAACTACTATCAGAACAAGGGCGACCTTCTGGTGGCGATTGTCGCACTCGAGGTTCACGAGGTTCTGAAGGCGGGCGGCCAGGTCATCGCGCAGCCGCCGCAGAGTGCGGAGAAGGCCGTCGATGCGCTGGTTGGCGGCTATGTCGAGCATTCGCTGCATTACCTGAGCAAGGAAATGTGGCGGCAGGCCCTGGCGATTTCTACTCAGCAGCCGGCCAGTCCCTTTGGCGAAACCTTCATGGACCTCGACGGCGCACTCACCCGCCAGACCTGCAGTCTGATCGAGAAACTGCAAGCCGTGCACTTGCTGAGCCCTGCCGCCGATGCCCGCAGCCTCGGCGAATTGCTCTTCAACAACACCAACATGAACTTCATCGCCTTCGTGAAAACCGAAGCGATGAGCATCCCCGAACTCCGCGCCACGCTGCGCCGCCAGCATCGGACCCTGATTCAGGGTTGGAAACTGTAGCGGGTCGATTCAGCGCTTCGTCACGCGGAGCTTGATGCCATTCGTTGAGCGCACCGTTAGCCGGCCCGTTGGCTTCGGCTCAAAGCCCGGCACCGGGTCAAAGCGGTAGCGGCGCACCAGTCCGGACAGGATGATGACGGCCTCCTGCTGGGCGAAAGCGGCACCAAGGCAAACCCTCTGGCCCTTGCTGAAGGGCAAATAGCAATTGCGTTGCGCCTCGGTCGTCGCCGGATCGTCGAAGCGGTCCGGGTCGAACTCGTCCGGCCTATCCCAGTAGAGCCTGTGGCGGTGGATCACCCACGGCGATACCGAGACGATGGTTCCCGCCGCCACCTGTTTGTTGCGCATGGTGCAGGCGTGTTCCGCCACACGCGGCATGAAGGCCACCGGCGGATAGAGCCGCAGAGCCTCGGCAAAGACGTTGCGCGCCACCTCGAGTTTGCGGCTGTCGGAAAATTGCGGCTCACGCGCCCCCAACACCTCGCTGGCCTCGCGATACATCCGCTCCTGGATGTCCTGGTCCATTGCCATCAGGTAGAGCGCCCAGGACAGTGATGCCGCCGACGTCTCGTGGCCCGCCAGAAACAGCATCGCCACCTGTTCGCACAATTCGCGCAAGTCGAAATGCGTGCCCGTCACCTCATCCTTCACCGACACCAGCGATTGCAGGATGTCATTGTGGGTCTGCGGTTCGCCGCTGTGGAAGCTGTCAAAGCGGGCCTTGACGATGGGATCGAGCACGGCGCGGATTTCCTTGGCCGTCCGGCGTGAGGTGCGATGCTGGAACCACGACACCCAATTCGGCAAACCTGCGGTTCTCGCCAGCCCATGAGCATAGGCAGCTTCCTGGAATTCGTTGAAGGCGCGATAGATCAGCATGGCCTCTTCGGCCTCGAAACTGCGCGAAAAGATGGTGCGGAAAATGATGTCGGCGGTGACATGCGTCATCTCGGCATCGATCGCAACTTCGGGCTGTCCCGCCAGCTTGTCCATACGGGCAAACAGCGCATTGGCGGCATCGAGCATGAGATCGAACACCACCTTGATGCGCGCCTGCTCGAAAGCCGGGTTCATCATCCGCCGCTGCCGCTTCCACACCTCGCCGTTCGACACGAAGATCGAATCGCCCAGCAGCGTTTCCAGCATGTCGGCCATCATCCGGCTCTTCGGAAATTGCGCCGCCTCATCGACCAGCACCCGCTTGACGAGATCGGGCTGGGTTGGAATGACGATTGTCGTCAATGGTAGCCTGATTTCACCCAGATGCATCTCATAGGCGCGGTTCGACAACGAGCGGATGGAGCACGTCCGCCACTGCAGAAACTTCCACGGCCGCAACAGCATTTGCAGGCCCCACGACCGCTTGGTCATCGGCTTGGGGTAGGGCGGAACGAAATGACTCATGTCTTTCCCATGCGAAAGCGGTTGAAACCCGTCACACTGTCGAGATGGGCAAACCGTTGCGCCAATGTAATGTCTCCTGCTGTGATCAGGAAGTAATCGTAGTCGCCTGGATACTCGGCGGCCATCAGATACTGGAAATGCGTCCGCAGGAAATCCCGCCGTATCGTCGCATAGATGGCGGGCGAAAACAGCTTGTTGAAGCGAGCCGAAACAAGTTTCGGCTGCTGCCTTGTCCCGGCAGGGCGTAACACACCGCTGAGCGCCAGTGGATCGCTGAGCGCAATGCAGGCGCCGTCAACTGCGGAGGTCACATCGATCCAGTCGACTTGTTCCGACGCCGAAAGCCTCAGCAGATCGGCGCGGAACTGCCGGGCAACGGGATCATCCGGTGTCATCGCCATGGCTTGGCCCAATGTCATCAGACTGAAGCGGTGCGTTTGGCCGATTTTATCGAGCGTCCGGGCCGCCACCGTAACCGCCACATGCGTGCCGACACTGTGCCCGACCACCAGCACCTCGTCATTGTCACCACTGGTGATGGCTTTGGCGACAACTTCGGCAAACTCCGCACATCGTGCCTCGATGCCAGGTACATTTCCTCGCGCGCGGTCCACCAGAAAGGTGCAGCTCCGCGCCAGCCAGAAGGCATTGAGTCCGATCTCCAGTAGCCTGTAGATGGCAAAGGGCAGGGCCAATGCGGCAGGCACGGCAAAATAGGCCCAGGTGCCGATCCACGGTTTCATCGCGGCACTTGCTCCCAGTCCCAGCAGGAAGGCCAGCAGGAACATCGCCAGCAGCAATGCTGGCGGATAGATCACCGCCAGGAAACCCGGCCAGCTGTTGCGCCAGATGCTGGCGAAAACCCCCATGCGCAGGAATGCCCAGGAATAGCGCAGGATTCCGCGGTACATGTCGGCGGCATTCTTCGGCCATTGCCGCCGGACGATATCTTCATAGCGAAGAAAGCGGAACTGCGTGCTGGTGGTCGCGGTATCTACTGTCCACAGCGACTGCAGTGTTCCCTCGTTGCGGCGCTTCGAGACGGTCATGCCAAGTCCATTGACCGCCGATTGCTTCGCCGCTTCGGCAGCATAGAGCCGATGATAATGCAGCGGTCCCCGGGGATCGAATCCCGAAATATAAAAAACGGTGCGGCGCAAGACCTGATGCGGTTTCAATCGACCAACGCAGACGGCAATGAAGGTTGAGCCGTCTTACCACGGGGCTCGCCACGCGCAATCACCCTCGGGCAGTCCTGCAAAGGTTCAGAACTGCCCACCCATCTGGAATGTCGCCTTGCAGTCAGCCGCGGGAGCGCCGTCATAGGGCTTGTTGGTGCACGAACCCGAAACGCCCACCACGGCGAAATCAAAGAACGTGGCTTGCGCCGTGATCCCCGCTTCGGCGAGGAAAGCATTACTGTGACCGTCATAAAGCGTTTCGCGCGCCACAGCCCGGACACCGGCAAACATGCCGATGCCATCGCCCCCAAAGGTTGGCGCATAGGCGCCATTCCTGGGGAGCAGCAAGGCCAGGGGCTCGGTTTCGCCCGACTGCTGCAGCGACAGCATCAGGCCGCCACCCGCTTCGATGGTGTCATTGCCGAGAGCGCCATGTCCATAGGGCGCAACGGCAGCCATCCAGTCCTGGCCTTCGGACCAGACAAAGTCTTTCCGCGCCCAGCCTGAAACACCAGCCAGCAATGTGTCATCATGGGTACTGGGAACCTTGTGGTTGTTTTCGCCGACAAGCTGATGGAAGAGGTTCTGAAGCTCACGGCCGAGGTCATCGGCAATCCCGCCCTCGATCCCGGCGCGAACCGACACAAATGAGTCGAAATCGGTTGCGTCGATCTCTCGGCCGTACCACACATTGATCCGCGACAGACTGCCGAGCGGATCGTCCTTCGCACCGCCTCCAAGCTGTTCCTGCTGCGCCCCGAAAATGCCAATGCCGATGACGTCGTCATTCAGGCGCAACCCATACTCGAGGCAACCGGTGATGCCACCGCCGTCAGAGCCGAAATACGTATCGTTGCAATGGCCGCCGCGGGTTTCCAGCTCATCAGCCTTGCTGTTGCTGATCCCGCTGCCCAGCACCAAGGCACTCAAGGCCAGAGCTTCTAATTTTCCGATCATGATTTGTCCGATTGCCGCGCCCGCTTGAAGCGTATGTTCTATGATAATGACCATTTACTAACAACACAGATCTGGCCCCCGGCAACGCCCAAAGCTGGTGCATTTCCTTGGGCACCGGCTTTCTGCTATCAGCAATCATCGATTCCGAGGAGTAGCACCAATGAACAAGCCGATGAATCCTGCAGGCGCCACCGCCTGGGAGCCCTCGCCCAACAATCTTGAGCCGTTCTGGATGGGCTTCACCCCCAACCGCGCTTTCAAGAAGCGCCCCCGCATGATCGCCCGCGCCAAGGACATGCATTATTACGACATGACCGGCCGCCCGATTCTCGATGGCTCGGCGGGCCTGTGGTGTTCGAACGCCGGCCATTGCCGCGAGCCGATTGTCGCCGCCATCCAGAAATCCGCCGCTGAACTCGATTTCGCACCGACCTTCCAGTTCGGCCACCCCAAGGTGTTCGAGCTCGCCTCGCGCCTCGCCACCATGGCACCGGGCGATTTGAACTACGCCTTCTTCTGCAACTCAGGTTCGGAAGCCGCCGACACCGCGCTGAAGATTGCCCTCGCCTATCATCGCGCCCGTGGCGAAGGCAGCCGCACGAGGCTCATTGGCCGCGAGCGCGGCTATCATGGTGTCAATTTCGGCGGCATTTCGGTTGGTGGCATGGTCGCCAACCGCAAGTGGTTCGGTGCCATGCTGGCCGGTGTCGATCACCTGCCGCACACCTACAATCGCAAGGAACAGGCCTTCACCCGTGGCGAGCCCACCTGGGGCGCACATCTGGCCGATGACCTGGAGCGCATGGTGGCGCTGCATGACGCCTCGACCATCGCCGCCGTCATCGTCGAGCCGATGGCCGGATCAACCGGCGTGCTGCCGCCGCCCAAGGGCTACCTGAAGCGCCTGCGCGAGATTTGCACCAAGCACGGCATCCTGCTGATTTTTGATGAAGTCATCACCGGCTTCGGCCGCCTGGGCCATGCCTTTGCCGCCGAACGCTTCGGCGTGACCCCGGATATCCTGACCTTCGCCAAGGGCGTCACCTCCGGCACCGTCCCGATGGGCGGCTGCATGGTGCGCCAGGGTATTTACGACCAATTCATCAACGCCACTGATCACGTCATCGAGCTGTTCCATGGCTACACATATACTGGCCACCCGATGGCCGCTGCCGCTGGCGTTGCCTGCATGGACCTCTACCGCGACGAGGGCCTGTTCGAGAATGCCAGGAAGCTCGAGAGTGTCTGGGCCGATGCCGCATTTTCGCTGAAGGAGCATCCGCTGATCGAGGACATTCGCACCATCGGCCTCGTGGCGGCAATCGACCTCAAGCCGATCGAAGGCTCACCCGGTCTCAGGGCCTACAAGGCCATGGAGAACGGCTTCCATGATGTGGGCCTCTTGGTCCGCATCACCGCCGATACCATCGCCTTGTCGCCGCCCTTGATCATCACCGAAAACCAGATCGACGAAATCTTCACCGACAAACTGCCGAAGATCCTCGCGTCGATCGCTTGATCGCGGCAATAGACCTGACATAGTCACGGGCCGGAGAGTGGGTTACTCTCCGGCCTGTTGATTCGTGGGGCAGGATTGAAGGGGGCGTTTGGGGGCATGTCACGGCAGAGTGTAACGGCGCTGATCGGCTTGGCCGTGTTTCCGCTGCTGGCCGTGGCCGTTGCGGCCTATCTCGTCGCCACCAACACGCTCGGCACCGCCACGATTGCCGGTGCCATTCTGGTGTTGGCGGCTGGGCTGTTTGCGGTGGCCGTCACGCTTTTTCTCAAGGTCTCGCACCAGGAAGAATGGCTGTGGCACCTGCAAGACCGCATCCGCGGCCTGAGCGAACGCGGCGACACCGCCACGGCGCGAATTGCCGAACTTGGCGAACAGGTGAAACTGCCAGGCAACCGGCTCGATGAGATATTGGCCGATGTCAAATCGCTCCGCGACGGCTTGCGGACGGTGGTCGAGCGGCGCGATCTCGCGGCCTCTCCCGTTTTCTCCCAGAAGCCTGAACCGGCCCTTGCCGCTGCGGTTTCGCAGGCGGCCCCCGGCAGCCCCCGTGCCACGGGTGAACATCTCGAACTTCTGCTCGAACCGGTGATCGAACTGCCGACCGGCGCCACCTCGCATTACCGCGCGCTGCTCGATTTGACCGATGAGCAGGGCCATGTCGTCCGCCACGCCGAACTCATGCTCAAGGCCGATCAGGGCGGCATGCGCCCCGCCCTTGATGCCCATATGGTGAAGCTTGTGGCCCCGGTGTTGCGCCGCCTCCGCAGCCGAAACCCTGGTATGCGGGCCTTTGTGCCGCTCGGAATTTCGACGTTGGCTGCCCGTGACGACACCAGCCGCGTGGTCAGCAACCTCGAGCGCGATGTCGACGTTGCCGGTGGCATCGTCTTTGAATTCGATCATCGCGCCCTGGGCCAACTTGATGCTTTCGGAATCGAGAACTTGGCAAGGCTTGCGAGACTTGGCGCCACCATGGCACTGTCGAATGTACAGGTGACAGGGCTTGACCTTGCCTCGCTCCGTCAGCTCGGCGTACGCTTTCTGTCGTTCCCGCCGCAAGCCGTGGATACTGGCCCAGGGCCATCGCCCGCCTGGCGCGAGTTTGTGCAATATGCCCGCGCCATGCAATTCCAGGTCATTGTCTCCGACATCGTCACGCCGCAGCAGGCCAGTGCCGCCAACCAGATCGGCCGCTTTGGTTACGGCCCGTTCTTTGCGCCACCTCGCAAGGTGCGGGCGGAAGCCGGTGTCAGCGCCAGCCTCCGCCGCGCCAGCGCCGCCTGACCGAAGCCATCATCATGCACCGGTTTTCAAGCGCCTATCGCGTCTGGTTTTGTGACATCTGGGGCGTCATCCACAATGGCGTAACGCCCTTCGGCGTCAATACTGATTGCCTGGCGCGCCATCGCCGCAATGGCGGCACGGTCATTCTCGTCACCAATTCGCCGCGCAGCAACCTCGGCGTCGAAAAGCAATTGCTTGAGATTGGCGTCGACCCTGAAAGTCACGACCGCATCGTCACCTCGGGCGATGTCACGCAAGAACTGATGCGCCAGCTTGGCGGCGGCAAGGTTTATCACCTGGGGCCAACCCGCGATCACTCGATCTATGATGGCACCGGCGTCGAACGCGTGGCGCTGGATCGGGCCCATGCCGTGCTTTGCACCGGATTGTTCGACGACAGGCACGACAAGCTGGAAGACTATGATACCTTGCTTGATGACTTGAAGCGCCGTAACCTCACGATGATCTGCGCCAACCCCGACAAGATCGTGCGCATCGGCGATCGCATTCTCTATTGCGCCGGCAAGCTGGCTGAACTCTATGCCGCAAGAGGCGGCGAAGTGTTGATGGCGGGCAAGCCTTTCACCCCAATCTACGATTTGGCCATGGCCGAGGCCAGGCGTCTCACCGGCGAGATGATCGAACGCGCGCATGTCCTTGCCATTGGTGATGGCCCTGAAACCGACATCCGCGGCGCCGCCGATTACGGTCTTGATGTGCTGCTTGTTGCCGAGGGCATAACCGATGCAAGTGCCGGGCTGGATGTGGTGGAAGCCACGGTCCTGCGCGCCGTGCCGCATGCCCGCATCGTGGCGACTGTCCACGATCTGGCCTGGACCTGATATGTAATGGCGATGCATTTGATAGACGGAACAGCCGCTATTCCCGATTCCTGCCGGGGGGCGGTCGTCGCCATCGGCAATTTTGACGGCGTCCATCGCGGCCACCAGACGCTGCTGGAGATTGCCCGCGCCGAAGCCACGCAGTGCGGCAGGCCCTGGGGCGTCGTCACCTTCGAGCCGCATCCGCGCAGCTTTATCCGTCCCGACGAAGCAGTCTTCCGCCTGACGCCGGCCGCCCTCAAGGCGCGGCTGATCGGCGCGCTCGGCGCCTCTTTCATGGTTGTCCTGCCGTTTGATGCGGAACTCTCCAGCCTTGATCCGCAAGCCTTCGTGCAACAGCATCTGGTCGATGGCCTGCACGTCTCACATGTCGTCACTGGCTACGACTTCCACTTCGGCAAGGGCCGCAAGGGCAGCCCCGCCACCATGACGGTGCTCGGTGCCGAAAAAGGTTTCGGCGTCACCATCGTCGACCAGGTGACGGACGAGGGCGATCTGCATTCGCCATTTTCGTCGAGTTCGAT
>JANLTS010000397.1:0-7303 GCA_031363045.1 Hyphomicrobiales bacterium | reverse complement strand
ACTATGCCAATCGCACGAAAGTACTTGAGCGATGATCGAGCTTATCAACGTCAGCAAGTATTACCCTACCGATTTTGGCAGGCACTATGTTTTCCGCAATGTCTCGCTAAAGCTGCCACTCGACAAGAGTGTCGGCGTCATCGGTCCCAATGGTGCGGGCAAGTCGACATTCCTGCGTCTGCTCGGTGGCGCTGACATTCCGAGCGAAGGCAAAATACTGAAAACCGGGCGTATATCGCCCCCCATGGGATTGACGCCGGGTCTTCAGAACACTCTGACGGCGGCCGAGAATGCCCGTTTCGCCGGACGCATCTACGGCATGGAGCGCGACGAAATCGCCGACCTGATCGACTATGTCCGCGAGACCGCCAACATCGGCAAGTTTTTCGACATGCCGGTCGGCACCTATTCGGCCGGCATGAAACAGCGGGTGGCCTTCGCCATCAACATGTCGATGACCTTCGACTATTATTTGTTCGACGAAATCGGCGCCGGCGGCGACCGCGAGTTCCGCAAGACCGGCAAGGCGATGGTCGAAGAGCGGCTCAAGACCTCGAAATTCATCATCGCCTCGCATCGCACCGACGAACTCCTCGATCTCTGTGAAACCGGCATTGTCATCAAGGACGGAACACTCACCTTCTACGATGACATCAAAGACGCACTGGCGGTTTACAAAACCGATGATGACGAGGCCGATGGCCGCAAAGCCAAACTAGCCAAGCGCCGCGCCGCAAGGAAAACCACCGAGGGCGGTGACGCGGCAAGCGCCGACGCCACGTCGGAGCGCAAGGCCGCGAAACGGGCTTCCCGCAAGGCGGCCCGCGCGGCGGAAAATGGTCAGGCCGCCGAAGTGGCCGATGGCGCCCCGTTGGTGCAAGATGCAACTGCCGCCGCTGCCGATGCCGCCGGTGTGGGCGGCGGGGAAGCGCTCCGGAAAGCCAAGCGGCGCAAGCGCCGGGCAAAGAAAACTGCGGCGCAACCGCTACTGCCGGAAGCCAACAGTATTGAGAGCCCAACCAATGCTCCCGAGGCATCCATAACCGCAGACGCGGCTTTGGCGTCTCCCGACGTAACCGTTGCTTTGTGGAAACCCAGAGGCGAAGAAGCCATCGGTTCACCGGCGCCAGATACATTGTCAGTCGGAGCTTTCGCACCACCACCGGCAATGGTAGAGGAATTATCGTCACAAGGTGATCGCCAGGCCCGCCAGGCCCGCAAGCGGCGAAGGCTGGCCAAGAACGCTGCCACAATTCAAGGTAATGAAGGAACGTCACCCCCTGCTGAAACCATAATGCCACTGGCCACCGAGGTAGAGGCTGCTGCCACCGTGGGCCAGTCAGCCACTGCCAAGAGCCGCCGCAAAGCCCGCAAGCTCAGAGACACAGTGGTGGCATCATCAGGCGAAATCGCCGGGACAGGTGAAGCAGAAGCCACAGTGAGCCGCGCCGAACTCAATGCCCGGCGCGTCAGGTTCCACAAGGCGCGGCTCAAGGCCAGAGAAGCCAGGCAGTTGCCGGGCGCCGGAATTGCGTCCGGCGCAACCGAGGGCGATGGCAGCCATCCGAGACTGCGCGGTGACGAGGCCATCGACGCCGATCGCCCGTTGCAAACCATATCAAACCTCGATGGCGATCAGCTCGTGGCTGATGCCCGGCCACTTGCCAAAACATGAACTGGAAATAACGTCAGATGAAACTTGGTTACCGTTCGGTCATGTTCCTTTTGCTTTTCATCCTGCCGCTAAGCGCCTACTCCTATTATCAGCTGCGTATCGCCACCGACCGCTACCACAGTGATTCGGTCATTTCGATTACCGAGGATTCGACGTCCGTTCCGACTCTCGACTTGTCGATGATCGGGCTTCCCGCCGTGGCTGACGACAAGGACGCACTCACCCTCGTTACCTTCATCAACTCTCTCGACATGCTGCAATATCTCGATTCGACCTTGCAGCTGCGCGAGCACTATTCGAATTCCGGAATCGATTGGCTGGCCAGGCTTCCAGCCGAATCCTCGGTTGAGGACTTCCACAAATACATGCAAGGTTACGTGGTTGTCGAATACGACATCACCACCCGTCTGGTGAACATCCATACCCAGGCTTTCTCGCGCGAATACGCCCAGAAGCTTTTGATGACGGTGCTCGAACGCAGCCAGGTTTTTGTCGACAATCTCAATTCCCGCATCACCGTCGAGCAGACGAAATTTTTCGAGACCCAGCTCAAGCAGTCGGAACAACGGGTACGTGACGCCAAGTCGGAGCTCTTGGCCTTTCAGCGCCAGTATGGCCTGCTGACGACGGACAGCGAAGCACTGATGATCAACAACTCCATCTCCCAGCTCACTGGCATGTTGATCGGCAAACAGGGCGAGTTGGAAGTGCGCCGCCGCGAGCTCAACGACAACTCACCGGCGATTCAGATTCTCAAGGCTGAGATCGAGACGCTGACCAAGCAGATTGCCGATGAAAAGAACAAGCTCTCGGTCAGAAGCGATGGTTCCGCCGTCTCCGAGCTTGCAGCCCGCTTTGCTGAGATTCAATTCAATCTTGAATTCGTCTCGACCATTTACAAGTCTAATCTCGGCCAACTCGAACGCGCTCGCGTCGAGGCCATTCAGCGCCTGAAGTATCTTGTCATCGTCACCAAGCCGTCGATCGCCGATGCATCGCTCTATCCTAATCGCGTCTACAACATCGGCACTGCCATTTTGATTCTAATTGCCGTGTTTTTCGTCCTGTCGCTGCTGGCGGCGATCGTCCGGGAACACGCCTGACATCAAGGTATTAACGTTGCATGGTATCCGGTTCCCGGCGGCCAATTGCCTTGTGCATCGCAACAGATATGCATAGATTGCCGGTGCTCGGCGATGAGCATCAAGATGCTGATTGCCGGGGCTGACAGGGGGAAATAACAATGAAAATTTACGTCGGCTACGACAGCCGCGAAGATATTGCTTGGCAGGTTTGCCGTCATTCGTTGTTGCGGCATGCCGGCCCCGGCTTGGAAATCCATCCGCTCCGTCAATCAGCGCTGCGTGAGCTCGGGCTCTATACCCGCCCGGTCGATGCCAAGGCCTCGACGGAATTTTCCATCACCCGATTTCTGACGCCCTACCTGGCAGCTTATGATGGCTGGAGCGTTTTCACTGATTGCGACTTTCTGTTCACCACCGACATTCGAACGCTGGAACGGGAACTTGATCCAGCCCGTGCCATTCAAGTCGTGCAGCACGACTATACGCCAGCCCTCGCGGTCAAGATGGATGGCAAGGCACAACATGTTTATCCGCGTAAGAACTGGTCGTCATTCATTGCATTCAACGGCGCCCACAAGGCGGTAAAGGCCTTAACGCCAGCCGTCGTCAACAGCGCCGAACCGGCATTCCTGCACCGCTTCAGCTGGGCCGATGACGCAGCGATCGGCAGCTTGCAATTGGGTTGGAATTTCCTCGTCGGTGAATATCCAAAGCCGCCGCTCTTGCCTTCGGCTATTCATTACACCAACGGTGGCCCGTGGTTCGAGGATCACATGAACGCCGACTACGGCGGCCTGTGGTTGGAGGAGCGCGGCCTCTATCTCAAATCAGTAGCCTGATCAAAGGCATGCCGCTAACGCCCTGACGATTGCTGCGATTTCGCTCTGGCTGAGATCACATGACAGCGGCAGTCCGACGAGTCGCGACGCAATTTCATCGGTAACCGCCAATGATCCGTGCGGGCATGATGCGAACTCCGGTTGGCGGTGGATCCCCGCCCCATACCATCGCCGTGTATCGGCAACGCCAGCATTGAGAACCGTTTCGGCGTGCTTTGCCTGCTTGCCATCATCCGCCATGAACAGGGCATAAGGATTGGCATGGGCCACATCGGCAATGATCCGCTGGCCCAGCCCCGCCGCCTTGGCTTCTGCCTGATAGTATTGTGCCGCGGCGATGAACCCCTGGCGCTTGTCCTGCCAGCCATCAAGGTCGGCGAGACCGTCGGCGGCATGATACTCGCTGAGCTTGCCATTGATCGACGGGCCGATGCTTTCGCGCGAGTCGAAGAAGCCGAAGTTCAGCGCTCTTTCCACCCGCATCGACATGTCCGGGTCGGCACACAAAACTGCACCACCCTCACCCGTGCTGAATGTCTTGGTGGCATGAAAACTGACGGTGATGGGAACGCTGAGGCGGTCGATGGCCGTGCCGCCAAGTGCGTCAAAGCAGGCTGCCGCATCGATGATGACGGGTATCCCTGTGGCGTGGTGGAACCTGTCCCAGGCCGCGATGTCTGGTGGCTGGCCATAGGAGCCAACAGCGATGATGGCGCCCGCCTGCTGCAATTCGGGGAGCGCCATCACGTCCTGCGGCCGCATGGCGAAATGCTCTGCTTCGATGTCGGCGAAAAACGGCACGTAGCCACAATTGGCGGCTGCAACGGCGGTGGCGGCAAAACTATAGGCCGGGCAGATGCAAAGTGATTTCCCGGGCTTGGCACGGCCGGCTGCGGCCAGCAATGCGCCGATGATCGCCAATGTTCCGTTCGAGGCCAATACCAGTTGATTGCCGGCCAGCTTGAAATGCGTGGCCAGCCGTTGGCGCAGTTCTTCGCTGAGCGGGCCGTGATTGGTATAACGGCGTTCGGCGTCAACCCGCCTCAGATAGGGAATCAGGGCCTCGGCGCTGGGCAGCAGCGGCCTGCAAACCGCAATGTTGGTGTGCAACATCATCGCTGTAAACCGTGTTCCACTGGCGGCCGGAAAGACACAGCATGCTGCCTCATGGCTTATCCGCTCCGCGCACCGCCGGTGGCGCGTGGCGATGGCCACCGGTGAGGAGGTAGAAGAATCCGGCGTCGAACATTCTCAAGGCCAGCATGGCACGGCGGCCGTCGCCAGTCAGCAACAGCTTGGTGATGGCGTGGCTGTAACCGAGCATGAGTGCCAGGACGTTGGATCGCCGGCCTGTCACGAACATCGCCCTCAGACTCGATGGCAGCAAGCCCTGTCCGGCAAGCAGTATCGCCGCAGCCCGGCGTTCGTGGAACATCAAGGCGGATGTCTGCCGGTAGGCTGTGGCATGGCCGAAGCCCAGCGCTCTGCTGCGCCAGGCGGCATGCGGGCGGGCGCCGACCTGATTGGCCCCGTGCTGCACGTAATCGATGAGCGCTTCATCGACGAACTCGGCGCGGCCGAGACTTGCCGCCGCAATGGCGGTGATGTGATCATGCAGCAGCTTGCCGCTGAAGCCGTTGCACAAGGCGACCGCCACCTCGGCCGTCCTTCGCGTGAATAACGCTGTCATTCCGGTCACCGTGTTAAGCAGCAGCATGCCAAAAAGATCGGCGGGTTCGCGTCGTGATTCGTAGGCGTGCAGTGACGGTGCAATCAGCCGGCCTTCGCCGTCGATGATCGTGGCGTCGCAATGAACCAGGGCGGCACCGCTGGCCGCCAGTGCCGCGCACGTCTTCTCCAGTTTTTCCGGATGCCAGACATCGTCCTGGTCACAATAGGCAAACAGCCGGTCAGGACCAGCGTGCTCGGCTAAGGCCACGGCGAGTCCGGCGGCAAATGCCCGGCGGATGCCCTGTTGTTCCTGCAACGCCACGACTTGGCAGGAATGCTGGCCAAGCAGCTTGGCAAGTTCCTCATCCGCTGCCGTCTCCGGGCCGTCCAGCACGGCAACAATATTCACCAGGACATTTGTTTGCCGCCTGAGCGATCCAACCTGCCGCGCCGCCGCAGCCGGTTCCGGTTTGTGGAATGCCACGATGACCGTGACATCCGGAAGCTTGGTGATTGTCTGCTTTGTGGTGTTGGCCGCCATCGCCGTCAGCCGCCCACGGTTGCAACTCTCATGCGAATCCATAGGCAGCGGCCGTCTTGCCGCTATTTGGCAAATGGACGTCGGCGTTGCCGGCAATGACTTCCACCGTGCTGTCTTTCGTGATCATGCCATCGAATGGAATTTCGAAGCCATGATAGCCATCGCCGATCCCGGCGGCGACCAGATCCTTGCGCAACTTGTTGGCGACCAGCGACACGATCAGCTTGCCGTCAACCCGCAGATGAACCTTGGCCTTGACGCGCGGCTGGCCGATGACCATGGCCCAGCCACGCAACTTGCGGTCGATGATCCGGTCAACATGGCCGGTGTAACGCAATCGCGAGGCGCGCAAATAGTTCTCGGTGCCGTTGTTGACGATTTTCAGCGCCCGCTCCCGCATCTCCGGTGTCAGGCTGATGCCGGCAAACGCCGCCGTCTTGTCGATCGATTCTTCCGGAAACTGGATGAATTTCTCATACGACACCAGCAGCATCGGGCATTTGATGCGGCTGACATTCTTCGCCAGTTCCATGTATTCATCGGCATACAGCGGCAGAAACGGAATCACATCCATCTGCATCGACACGTGGTTTCGCATGGCGATGGCAAGGATATCGCGGAACATCACGATGATGCGCGGCTTGCGCAACACCGGCACGATCGCCGGCAGTGACTTGTAGGCATTGGGCCGCTTGAAGCCCCACACTTCGTGCTCGGCATTGCGGGCCGAAGCGAACCCCGCAAGCCCCTTGAAATCACCTGTATCGATGAAACGCGCGACCTCCACGTCCTCAAACACCGCCTTGTCGACGGCGTCGCCCATGAAGACGCCGAGGTCCTGCAGGAGGGCCGAAAGCATCGACGTGCCGCTGCGCGCCAGCCCGACGACCGCCAGCGTTGCCTGGCCGTCAAATGGCGCGGGGTTAATCTCCGCGAGTCCCTTGTTGACCAGACTCAGTTCGTTACTTTCGCTCATCAAATTGGTTGCTTCTTATTTTGATCTTCCGGGTTTCGTCCGGGACTCAGAGGAAATCACGATAGGCATCAAAGTCCGACTTGTAAATTGCCTCGATCTTCTGCCGCGCTTGCGGGGTCAGCAACTGGCCATAGTTCGGGAACAGACCAAGTTTGCCGACCTGCAGGCGGGAAAAAGCCTGGGTATCGAGCGTATCGCCCTCCATTGGTTCCTGCTTGGCCTTGCGCTTGCTTTCAAGGTCGTGGAGCCAGTCGAGGTCGGAGAAATTGGTTTTGGGGATTCCGGTCTCCGCCTCAAAGGCATTGAGTTCGGTGAACAGGTCCTGCTTGCTGATGTTGATCACCCGGTCGGGCTTGCGCTGGGTTTCATAGAAATGGAACTGCGGCCGGAAGTGGATGTCGACATGCCGCATGTCGAGCGTTGCCACCATGTCGAGGAACGTCTGGAACGAATAACCCTGCTCCGCCGAAATCGTGCCGTCGGAATAGATATCCATATTCTGGTCGGCGAAGCGTG
>JANLTS010000358.1:0-2031 GCA_031363045.1 Hyphomicrobiales bacterium | reverse complement strand
ACAATGATGGCAAGGCCGATATCACGCTTTCCGGACAAAACAAGACCCGCATCATCGACATCGAAGAGCGGATATTCCTCGGCGACACCAATGTCACCATCAGGAGCTTGAACATCACCGATGGTAACAGCGACGAAGGTGCGGGTATTTACTCGAAAAATTTCGGCAGTATCAACATCATCAATTCGACGATCAGCAACTGTTCCGCCGACTACGGCGCGGGTGGCCTCTATGCCGGCTACGGTGGCGGCGAGGTCAGAGTGGTCAATTCGCTTTTCACCGGCAACTCGGCCGGAGAGTACGGCGGCGCCATCCGCAACAATGCGGCGAACATGACGCTCGTCAACACCACAATCACCGGCAACACCAGTGTCAAGTCCGGCGGCGCAGGTATACTACTCGAGACTGGCAAGTTGGTGCTGATCAATTGCACGGTCACCGGCAATCACGCCAACAAGACTGGTACATCCGGAATTGTTGCCGGACAGGGCGTCCAGCTCGTCCTCCTTAATTCCGTGGTCGCCGATAACACCAGCGGCAAAGCTGGAACGGAAATTGATATCTTCATGTTTGGCGGCATAACCAAGGCCACGAACAGCATCTTTGGAACTGACGTCGATATCCTGGCGGGCAGCGGCAATCTCGAAAACGCCGGGAATATTGGCCTGGGCGAGTTGCTTGACAATGGTGGCGCGGTGCTGACCCTGTCGCCGCTTGATGGCTCGATCCTGATTGGCTTCGGCAAGAACAGCTTGATCAGCAAGGATGACTTTGACCTCGACGGCGACGGCGACAGGAACGAGACCTTGCCCTTTGATGCCAGGCTTCTGGCCCGCATTATCGATGGCATCGTCGATGTCGGCGCGGTCGAACAAACCGCCGATGAGACCATTCTCGGCACGATTGGCAGGAACAACATCAGCGGCGGCAGCGGCAAGGATTTTCTTGCCGGCCTCGATGGCAATGATCTGATCACCGGCGGCAGTGGCGGTGACTTCATTGCCGGTGGTCTTGGAAATGACAACATCCGCGGTGGCGATGGCTTCGACCGGATCAGGGCGGGCAACGGCAATGACATGTTGAATGGCGGTGCGGTGAGGGACAAACTTACCGGTGGCAGTGGCAGCGATAGCTTTGTATTGGCCAATACAAACGCCAGCCGGGACCAGATCGTTGACTTCGTGTCGGGTACCGACCAACTGCTGCTGGTGTCGAAGCTCTTTGGCGATCTCGCCTTGGGCGGGCTCGACCCCGAACTCTATGTGATCAACGGCACCGGCCTGGCCACAGAGCGCGATGACCGCCTGATCTACGACAACACAGCGGGCGAATTGTACTATGACAGCAATGGCAACAAGGCTGGTGGCAGCGTGCTGATCGCCACCTTCAGCAATATTTCCGACCCGCAACTAACTGACTTTCTGGTCATCTGACCGCCTGAGCCAGGACGCCGCCAGCGGCGCCAGCAGCATCACGATGAGGCTATAGAGCATCAACCCGCCCGCCAGCGGGTTGATCTCGGTCCAGATGCGGCTGGCATCCATCCCGCGCAAGATGCCGATGGTGGTTTCGAAGACAAACGTCAGTAGCGCCCAAACAGCGCCCATGCGGAGGAGGGCAGATGAGGCCGTGACCTTCGTCCAGCCGATGAGCAGGGTGCTCACAACCAACACAATGACCATGGCGATCGGCCAGCCGATGAGGCTGGACAGTCGCTCGCCGGCGTAGGGCACGAGAAACACACCGCGCAGGATTCCATGCGCGGTTTCGAGCGACATGATGAGCAGGAGAACCAATAATCCGCGGGTCATGGTGCTTTTCCGGTGATCGTGCAAGATATGCCCGATAACCCATGAGGATTCCATGTTTGACGATCTGAAGGACAAGGTAGTGGTGGTGACGGGCGGCGTGACCGGCATCGGCGGCGCGGCGTCGCTGGCCTTTGCGGCTGCCGGTGCAAAGGTGTTCGCGCAATACCTGGGCGGCGGCTCGGAGTTGCAGGTGATCGAGGCCACAGGCATCGCCACGCTG
>JANLTS010000354.1:0-20520 GCA_031363045.1 Hyphomicrobiales bacterium | reverse complement strand
CCGACGTGTCGCTGCCGGTCGGGAAACGTTGGGTGCTGGTTGGTCTGGAGGATGGCGCAACGCGGTTGCTGCTGGCCATGGCCGATGGCATTGAGCAGCAGGCCGCTGTCGGCCATGCGGCGGGCGGGCGCGTGGCGTTCTTTCTGCACACGGATGATTTTTCCCGCGACCATGCGGCGATGCTGGCCAAGGGTGTTCATTTCCGAGAGGCGCCGCGCCATGAAGTCTATGGCACGGTGGCGGTGTTCGAAGATCTTTATGGCAATGGTTGGGACTTGATTGAAGCGAAGTGAAAACTCTTATTTCGCCGCCACCGGAACAAACGCATCGGCTCTGGCCGCGGCTTCGGACTTCTGAGTATCGCTGAGGCTCGCCAGCATGGTAGCGAGTTCGGCATCGCTGCGCCCCGCCCTGGTGGCGAGAATGTTCCACTTCAGGGCTTCGACCGGATCCTGGTTTACGCCCTTGCCGAAAGCATAAAGTCTGGCGACGCGGTTCTGGGCGATGACATTGCCGCGCTTGGCCGAGACCAGCAGCCATTGCGCGCCGATCTTCTCGTTGGGCTGCACGCCTTCGCCGCGAAACACCAGCACGCCATAATCCAGCATGGCATCGACATTGCCAGCCTGTGCTGCCTTGCCGATCAGGCGGGCGGCCTCGATGACGTTCTTCTCCACGCCTTTGCCCTCGAGGTAGAGCACACCGAGATTGTAAGTGGCGCCGGGATGATCCTGATCGGCGGCCTTGCGGAACCAGTCGGCAGCGAGCGCCAGTTCGGGTGGATTGCCGAAGCCGCCGGCGGTCAGCAGCCCCATGTTGAACTGTGCAGCGGCAAGGCCCGCTTCAGCAGCGCGACGCAGCCAGCCCTCGCCCCTGGCGTAATCGCCACGGCCTGAAGCGGGATCGAGATAGATCAGCGCCAAGGCCAGTTGGGCATTGGCTTGGTCCATTTCAGCAGCCCGGCCCAGCCAGTCGATGGCGGTATCGAGGTTCACCGCCACGCCCTGGCCTTTACGGTACATAATCCCAAGCATGGCCATGGCGCGGGCATCGCCTGAATCCGCCAGGTCCCGGGCGGAGGGCAGGGCGGTCACGAAATCGCCCGCGTCCAGTGCCGCCTGTGTTTCCTCGAAGCTCGCGGCGTGCACCGGTGTGGAAGCCAGAAGGAAAAACAGCAGTGCGGCAGTCAGCTTCATTTCGCCTCGAGGCGTTGCCTTAATTCGGTAACGATGCGGCTGGCGGATTCCACGTCAGCCCACATCGCATCGGAGGGGCGGATAAAGTCGGGTTTCTGCGGCAGCAATATGTCGAGGCCTGCAACCTCTACCGGCTCGAAGGCGACGCAAGGAATTTCCATGACGCTCGACCACCAGCCGACGACCGGCACACCGCCCACCGAGGCACCATTCTGGGCCAGGGCCACATAATCGGCTCCGGCCTCGGCGGCTTCCATCGCGAAATGCCGCGAGGCACCGGCAAGTGCGCCGACGAAGCGTTCCTTGCCGAGTGCGGCGCGGGCTTCGCTCACTGCTGCCGTGGTGGCATCGACCTGCACGCCGTCAGCGCCGTGGCGCAATGCGTCGCGCACCTCGCCGCTGACGATCACGGCGACGCCAAGCGCCTGAGCTGGTGCCGTGACGTCCCCGGCAATTGCTGCAGGCACCAGGATGCTGGCGACGTCACCCGCCGCGCAAGCTGCGGTGAGACAGTCCACGAGGCGGGCAACAGTTACGTTGTCGGGTGCGACGAGAAAGAAGCGCGGGCTCAGGCTGCTTTCTCCCCGCCTTGAGTCCACTTGCCGGAGGCGGCGAGTGCGTTCATCTTGGCGCGGTGCGCAAAGGCCTTGCGGGCCGCCGCGACATTGTCGGGCTTGCCACCCCAGGCTTTGAGAGCATCAGCCTGCAGGGCGCGGCCATAAGAATAAGTGAGCTTCCACGGCAGCGGGCCAGCGGCGTTCATGTAATGCAGATGCGCTGTCGCATCTTCGCTTGCCTGGCCACCCGACAGGAAGGCGATGCCGGGAACTGCACCTGGCACGCAACGCTTCAGGACCTTCAGCGTCTTCTCGGCCACTTCTTCACGCGAGGCCTGCGTCGCGCATTTCTTGCCGGAGATCACCATGTTGGGCTTGAGGATGATGCCTTCGAGCTGCACGCCTGCATAATACAGTTCCTGGAACTGCTCCTTCAACGCCCATTCGGTGATGGCGGCACAGGTGTCGATATCATGGTCGCCGTCCATCAGCACTTCCGGCTCGACCATCGGCACGATGCCGCCCTGCTGGCAGATCGCCGCATAGCGAGCGAGCGCATGGGCATTGGCGTGGATGGCATTGTGCGAGGCCTTGCCCTTGACGATGTCGATGACGGCGCGCCACTTGGCGAACTCGGCACCGAGCTTGGCATACTCGGCAACCCGGTCGGCGAGGCCATCAAGGCCTTCGGTCACGGTTTCACCGGGGCAGAACGGCAAAGGCTTCGGCCCCTTGTCGAGCTTGATGCCGGGGACGGCACCCGTTGCCTTGATCATGTCGACCAGCGTCTGTCCGGAAGCCGCCTTCTGGCGGATGGTCTCGTCAAACAGGATGACGCCCGAGATATAGGCCTGCATCGCGTCGGTGGCCCCGAACAGCATTTCGCGGTAATCGCGGCGGTTGGTGTCGGTCGATTCGAGCTTGATCGATTCGAAGCGCTTGGTGATCGAGCCGGTTGATTCATCGGCGGCAAGAATGCCCTTGCCAGATGCCACCATGCGATTGGCGATGTCGTTGAGCTTGTCGATGTTCATAGTGTTCCCTCCAGAGCCTTGACGCCGGGCAGGGGCTTTCCCTCGAGCCATTCGAGGAAGGCACCGCCTGCGGTTGAAATGTAAGTAAAGCCGTCAGCAGCGCCCGCGTGATTGAGGGCTGCCACCGTATCGCCGCCGCCTGCCACCGAAACCAGCTTGCCGGCCTTGGTGCGGGCCGCTGCGTGTTTCGCCGCGGCCACTGTTGCGATGTCGAATGGGGAAATCTCGAAGGCACCCAGCGGGCCATTCCAGACGAGCGTATGGGCATCATCGATTGCCGAGCGCACGCGGTCAATCGACAAGGGGCCAACATCGAGGATCATGCCGTCAGCGGGGATGGCATCGATGCCGTAATCATGATTTGCGGCGCCTGCCTTGAATTCCTTCGCGACGATGCCATCAACCGGCAGGATGATCGCGCACTTTGCATCCTCTGCGGTGCGCAGGATCTGCCGTGCGGTGTCGACAAGATCGGCCTCGGCCAGCGACTTTCCGACGCCATAGCCTTGAGCCAGCAGGAAGGTGTTGGCCATGGCGCCACCGATCACCAGTGCATCGACCTTCTTCACCAGATTACCGAGGAGGTCGAGCTTGGAGGACACCTTGGCGCCGCCAACGATGGCGATAACCGGGCGCTTCGGCGTTTCGAGTGCTAGTTGCAAGGCCTTCAGTTCGGCTTCCATAGCGCGGCCGGCATAGGCTGGAATGAAATGCGCCAGGCCTTCGGTCGATGAGTGGGCGCGGTGGGCGGCGGAAAATGCATCGTTGACGAAGATATCGCCGAGGCCCGCCAGCATCTTGGAAAAGGCCTCGTCGTTCTTTTCCTCACCCGGATGGTAGCGGGTGTTTTCCATCAGCACGCATTCGCCGGGCTTGATGTCAACTTTCGGAGCCTCGCGCCAGTCGGTGAAAATGAAGCGCACCGGGCGGCCCAGCAGTTTTTCCAGCGCCGGGGCAACAGGCTTCAGCGACATCTCGGGCACGACCTTGCCCTTCGGCCGGTCAAAATGGGCGAGCACGATCAAGGCGCCGCCCTTGTCCATGATCTCGCGCAGCGTCGGCACCACACGCTCGATGCGGGTGGCGTCCGTCACCTTGCCGTCGGCAATTGGCACATTGAGATCGACGCGGCACAGCACGCACTTGCCGGCGACGTTGACATCGTCAAGGGTGCGAAAGGCGGGCATTTACGGACTCCGTTCAACACATAAACTTCACCTCTCCCCTTGCGGGAGAGGTGGGAAAGAGAGTGAGCGGACGCAGTTCATGCCTTCGCGGCCTTCACAACAGCTTCTGCCGTGATGCCGAAATGTTTGTAGAGGAGTTCAGCCGGGCCCGAGGCGCCAAAGCCAGTCATGCCGATGAAAGTGCCGTCAACGCCGATGAAGCGGTCCCAGCCGGTGCGCACACCGGCCTCGATGGCGATACGCACCGTCTCCTTGCCCAAAACGCTGGCCTTGTAGACCGCATCCTGGCGTTCGAAATTTTCCATCGAGGGCACCGAGACGACGCGGGCGGGCTTTCCGGCCTTGTCGAGTTCGGTCTTGGCGGCGATGGCGATCTCGACTTCTGAGCCGGAGGCGAAAATCACCACCTGCGAGGGCTTCTCCGAACCTGCCACCACATAAGCGCCACGGGCGCAGAGGTTCTCCTCGGAATAGGTGAGGCGGGCAGGCTTCAGCTTCTGGCGCGTCAAGGCCAAAATGCTCGGACGGTGCTCATCCGCCAACGCCAGCTGCCAGCATTCGGCGGCTTCCACAGCATCGCAGGGGCGGTAGACAGCGAGATTGGGGATGACCCGCATGGCCGCCAGATGTTCCACGGGCTGATGCGTCGGTCCGTCTTCACCAAGGCCGATCGAGTCATGGGTCATCACATAGATGACGCGCTTGCCCATCAGGGCGGAGAGGCGGATCGACGGCCGGCAATAATCGGTGAACACCAGGAAGGTGCCACCATAGGGAATGACGCCGCCATGCAGCGCCAGGCCGTTCATCGCCGCCGCCATGCCATGCTCGCGGATGCCGTAATAGACATAGCGTCCAGCATAATCGGGAGCGGCGAAGGCTTTCATGTCCTTCGACTTGGTGTTGTTGGAGCCGGTCAGGTCGGCCGAGCCGCCCAATGTATCGGGGAGCGCCACGTTGATGACATCAAGTGCGTTCTGCGAGGAGTTGCGGGTGGCAATCCACGGCGGGTTCTTGGCCAGCTCCTGCTTGTAGGCGTTCATCGCGGCGTCAAAGCCCACGGGCAGCTTGCCTGAGTTGCGGCGGCTGAACTCGGCCTTCTGGGCCGAGGCATCAAGCCTGGCCGCCCAGGCCTTACGCGTATCGCTGCCGCGTGAACCGGCCTGACGCCAGGCGTCCATCAACTCGTTCGGCACCACGAAGGGCTCGTAATTCCAGCCGAGGCTTTTACGGGCACCGGCGATTTCATCGGGGCCCAAGGGCGAACCGTGGGTGGCGGAGGTGCCCTGCTTGGTCGGCGCGCCAAAGCCGATGATGGTCTTGCAGGCAATCAACACCGGCTTGTCGGAGGTCTGCGCGGCGGTCAAGGCGGCGGCAATCTCGGTGGCGTTGTGGCCATCGATGCGGCTGACATTCCAGTTGGCGGCGGCGAAGCGGCCGAGCTGGTCGGTCGAATCCGACATCGACAGCTTGCCGTCAATCGAGATGCCGTTGTCGTCCCACAGCACGACCAGGTTCTTGAGCTTCAGGTGGCCAGCCAGCGTGATGGCCTCCTGGCTGATGCCTTCCATTAGGCAGCCGTCGCCAGCCAGCACATAGGTCTTGTGGTTGACGAGGTCGTCGCCGAACACCGAATTCAGATGGCGCTCGGCCATGGCGAAGCCCACCGCATTGGCGATCCCCTGGCCCAACGGTCCGGTAGTGGTCTCAATGCCCGAAGCATGGCCGAATTCGGGGTGGCCAGCGGTCTTCGAGCCGAGCTGGCGGAAGTTCTTCACCTCGTCCAGCGTCATGTCCTTGTAGCCCGTGAGGTAGAGCAAGGAATACATCAGCATCGAGCCGTGACCGGCGGACAAGATGAAGCGGTCGCGGTCGGGCCAGTGCGGGTGGGCGGCGTCGAATTTCAGGAACTGGGTAAACAGCACGGTCGCCACATCAGCCGCACCCATCGGCAGGCCCGGATGGCCGGAATTGGCTTTCTGCACCGCGTCCATCGACAATGCGCGGATGGCATTGGCCATGGAACGGGTCTGTTCGGGCGAAATCTGGGTCATTGGCAGGGGCATCCCTCAATGGGCAGGCGGTGTGGGCTGGCAGATGGCGCACCTGATAACGCCTTGGGCCGGAGAGTCAATTGCGGAACCGCGAAGCCTGGCGCCACCCCGCCAACTTGGCTGGCGAGGGTCCAAATTGCGGTTTTTCAAGCATTGCACCTAAACCCAGGAGGCCGTATGATTCGTAGCGGTAAGGGGCAACAGATTCTGTAGTCTTACCAGGGGCTTTCATGGCGAATACTCAGAAACTGGATGAGGCATTCCAGCGGTTCGAACGGGCGTTACGCCAGTTTGAAGATGCTGTGATTTTAAAAGTCGATGGCAAGAAGCGCGTCGACTCGCTCGAGACCGAGACGGAAATCTTGCGCCGCGACCGAACACGGCTGGCGCATGAGCTTGATCTCGTCCGCAACAAGGCCACCGAGCTTGTCGACACCAGCAAGAACGCCGCGGGCAAGATCGATGCGGCGATGTCGCGCATCCGAGCCGTGCTGCATTCCAACAGCGGGGACTAGAGCCGCATGGCGCATGTCATCGTCCAAGTGAACGGCAGGCCCTACACCATGCAGTGTCCGGAAGGCGAGGAAGCGCATTTGCGCGAACTCGCCGACCTGCTCGACAGCGAAGTGCAGCGGGTGAAGCAAAGCGTCGGCAATGTTGGCGACATCCGCATGCTGGTGATGGCCGGGCTGATGGTCGCTGATCGCTTGTCGGAATCAATCCTGAAGATCGAGGCGCTGGAAGAACAGATCGTGGGTCTTCGCGAAGCACGCAATGCGGCGCAAGCCGAGACCGAAGCGGTCGAGGATGATTTCGCCGTCAGGCTGCAGCTTGCAACCGAACGGTTGGCGACACTTACGCAAGCTTTGGTGAAATAGGCCGGCGCACCATGCTGTTCATGGTCATCGAGCGTTTCGAAGACGCGCCCTGATATCAGAGCGGCGGTTCTTGGTTTCGAGGCATTTTCCAACACTCTCCATAGCCGGGCTTGACCCGACTACCCAGTCTTTCAACAGATGAAATTGCGGAACGTCTGGTTCGGCGGGTCAAGCCCGCCGATGGAGAGAGGAGGCAACAGACCTGAACCTCGGATGTTGCATCATCGGCAATTGTTCCCGGCGCCGCGATGTGGTGTGCTCCATTCATCACCGGAGTGCTGCCCATGAAAACCTTCCGCCTGACTCTTGGTATCGCCGTCTTGCTTTTGATTGGCTGCGGATCGGCGTCCGCCTTCACGCGGGCACCGGTGACAGCAGAAAATGGCATGGTGGTCACCTCGCAACACATCGCGTCGGATGTTGGTGTCGATATCCTGCGGCAAGGTGGCAATGCGGTCGATGCGGCGGTGGCGGTGGGTTACGCGCTGGCGGTGACCAACCCGTGTTGCGGCAACATCGGCGGCGGCGGCTTTGCGACGCTGCATCTAGCCGATGGCCGCGATGTGTTTCTGAATTTCCGCGAGACGGCACCCGGTGCCGCGACTGAAACCATGTTCCTCGATCCGCAAGGCGAAATAGTGCCCGACTTGAGCCTCAAGGGCTATCTGGCGGTGGCGGTTCCCGGCACGGTGTTGGGCCTCGAGACGTTGCTGCAGAAATACGGAACGCTGCCACGCGCCACGGTGATGGCGCCCGCCATCAAGCTGGCGGAGGAGGGTTTCACGCTCGTTCAAGGCGATGCCGATATTCTCAATGGTTCGGCCAAGGCGCTTGCAGGCCAGCCCAATGTGGCGGCTGTCTTTGTGAAAGCCGGAGGGCCGTGGACCGCGGGTGACCGGCTGGTTCAGAAAAATCTCGCGGCGACACTGAAACGCATCGCGGCGGAGGGGCCTGATGCATTCTACAGGGGCGAAATCGCCGATCAGATTGTCGCTGCGAGTGCTGCCAATGGCGGCATTCTGACGAAGCAGGATCTGGCCGCCTACACCGTCACCGAGGACAAGCCGGTGCGCTGCAATTATCGGGGGTTTGAGCTGATATCCTCGCCGCCGCCAAGTTCCGGCGGCACCGCCATCTGCCTGATCCTCAACATTCTCGAGGGCTATGAGATGGCGAAGCTCGGGTTCAATTCCAGCCAATCGGTTCATGTCATGGCCGAAGCGATGCGCCATGCGTTTGTCGACCGGAATTTTCTCTTAGGCGATCCAGCTTTCGTGAAAAACCCACTCGACCGTCTGCTGTCCGAATCTTATGCGGCGGAAATCCGCGCCAAGATCGATCCGGCCAAGGCGTCAAACTCGAAAGACGTGCAGCCCGGCGTGGTGCCGCACGAGAGTACCGAGACGACGCACTACTCCATCGTCGACAAACAAGGTAACGCGGTCTCCGTTACTTACACGATCAACGCTCTGTTCGGCGCCAAGGTGATCGCTGGGGAGACCGGCTTCTTCCTCAATGACGAGATGGATGATTTCACGGTCAAGCCCGGCGTTCCCAATCTTTTCGGACTGGTGCAGGGCAAGACCAATGCGATTGCACCCGGCAAGCGGCCGTTGAGCTCAATGAGCCCCTCGATCGTCATCAAGGAAGGCAAGACCTTCATGGTCTTCGGCAGTCCCGGCGGTTCACGCATCATCACCATTGGCGTGCAGGTGTTCGTCAACGTGGTGGACCATGGCATGACGATCCAGGAGGCGGTCAACGCGCCGCGCATTCATCATCAATGGCTGCCGGACCAGATTTCGGCCGAGACTCGCGCGCTCTCAGCCGATACGCTGGTGAACCTCGAAGCGGTGGGCCACAAGATTGTCGAACAAACGCCGTGGGGTGCGGCGGAGGCCATCGTCATCGGTCCGGTGGCAGCGCCTACAGCCGAAAGTTCGGGCAATGACGCCAAGGCGGTAACGCCCTTGGTCCCCGGCCTGCTCTATGGCGGCCATGACGACCGGAGGCCCGCCGGTTCCGCCTCGGGCTATTGAGGGCTCAATGCTATGCGATGCCGCGCTTTCCGGCATGCAAACAACCCGAGGAGCCTGCCATGAGCAAACTCACCGTTTCTGTCACCACTGACTTCAGCACCGCGGTTTTCGACAATGTAAGGCTGATCGACTTCACCAATTCCGCTGGCACCTCGGCGTCGGCACTGTTTGTGACCCAGCAATTCAACCTGGGTTCGGGGTCGGCGCCGATCCGGTCCGATGTCACGATCGATGGCAGCACCGGGGTCAACCACATCATCGTCAGCGGCAGTTCGATTTTCGCCACGCCGTGGATGTTCAGCAATTGGGAGCCGGACGATCTCGTGAGTTTCATCGGCGCGGATGTCTTCGACGAGATTATTGGAACGATCAAGGATGATCACATCCGGGCTTTTGCCGGCGATGATTTTCTTTTCGGGGAAGATGGCAACGACAGGATTTGGGGCGGTGATGGCGCCGACCGGGTGTCCGGAGGCGCGGGCAACGATGTGGTGCTTGGTGGTGGCGGCAGGGACGACATCCAGGGCGATGCCGGCCGTAACATTCTATCGGGTGGCGACGGTAACGACCTCATCTCGTCCAACACAACGGCAGGCGGTGACTGTGTCGACGGTGGTGCGGGTCTCGACGTTCTCGATTTCATTGCCCTGTCGGACGTGGATTTCGTCATCGATCTTCGTGACGGTGGCGGCGGGCGCGACATCGGCGATGGCACGGTTGTCGCCAAAATGGAACAACTGAACTTCGACGGCTTTTCCAGCGGCGGAAACGACCGGATCAAGGGCGGCGGCCTCGACGATTTTGCTTTGGGCGGTTCCGGCGATGACCGCCTCTGGGGGTTTGGCGGTAATGACCGCCTCATCGGTGGAAAGGGCCATGACGTGTTGCGCGGCGGACGCGGCGACGACATGATCCAGGCCCTGGATGCGACTGGTGCCGATCGCGTAGAAGGAGGGGCTGGAACCGATACGTTCGGCTCTTTGGCCGGCAACGCGCAGGCGGTGACCATCGACATCAGCGATGGCGGCGGCGGCCGCGACATCGGCACCGGCACGACGCTGCGCGACATCGAGATTCTGATCTTCGGCGGCGGCAAGGGCGATGATGTGGTGATTGGTGGAAGCGGTGACGATTCGCTGGGCGGCGGCGGCGGCAACGATCTGCTGACCGGCGGTGACGGCGATGATGATTTCGTGTTTAACAGGTCGGCAATCGGTGCCGCGAACGGGACAATCACCGATTTTACACAAGGCAGCGACACGCTCGACCTGTCGACCATCGACGCCACGCCTGGCCTCTCCGGCCATCGCTTCATCTTCATCCGCGACAATGGCTTCAGCATGACTGCCGGTGAGCTGGGCTACTTCCATGACGGCGGTGACACCATCGTCCATGCCGACTTGACGGGCGACGGCGAAGCCGATGTGCTTTTCACGCTAAATGGCGTCATCGATCTCTTGGCTTCTGATTTCGCACTGTAGGGCACCGCAGGCTCTGTGTTGACGGGGCATCCGATCTGCGCAACAAGGCTGCCGATGAATAGTTGCGCAAGATTTGGCCAGCATGAGTGAGGGGCCTTCCGCGCCGCGCCTCGGCTCGGTGGTCATCGGCAGAAACGAAGGCGAGCGGCTCATCCGGTGCCTCAACTCGCTGCGGGACGCCGGGCTTGTGGTTTATGTCGATTCGCAATCCACCGATGGCAGCGCAGAAGCCGCGGCAGCGCTGGCCGCCGACGTGGTCAGCCTCGACATGCAACTGCCGTTTACCGCCGCGCGGGCGCGCAATACCGGTTTCGCCAGGCTGATTTCGCTGTTGCCCGATGCAACCTATGTGCAGTTTGTAGATGGCGACTGCGAAGTGATTGCCGGTTGGACCGATACTGCGGTCAAATTTCTCGACGCCCGCCTAGATGTGGCGGCAGTGTGCGGCCGCCGCATGGAGCGCTTTCCCGAAGCGTCGATCTACAACGCGATGTGCCATCGCGAATGGAATACGCCGGTGGGACAGGCGGACGCCTGCGGCGGGGACTCAATCATGAGAGTGGCAGCGTTCAAGGACGTTGGCGGATTCCTCGACGAACAGATCGCTCATGAGGAGCCCGAGTTGTGCGGACGCCTGCGCAAGAAGGGCTGGAAGCTCTGGCGGCTTGATGCCGGTATGACCCTGCACGATGCCGCAATCACGCGCTTCAGCCAATTCTACAAGCGCGGCCGCCGGGCGGGGATGGGTCTGGCGCAATTGGTTTTCCGGTCGGGTTGGAACATCGATCCAGGTGGCCGCACAATTGTCATTCGCGCTATAATCTGGGCGCTAATTTTGCCGGTTGCAATTCTGGTGGCATTTTTTCTTCACCCGCTTCTGGGCTTGGCGGCCATTGCCGTATATCCCCTGCAGATCGTCAGGCATGCCTTGAGCAATCGCATGGGCGTTGGGGCTGATCTGTGGCAAAGGACGCAAGTCGCAGCCATCACCATGGCCGGAAAATTCGCCGAAGCGCAGGGCGTGGTGGAGTTCGCCGTGAAGCGGTTGACCCACACGAAGGTGTCGGGCGTTAGTTACAAGTGATGGCAACCGCTTGCGGCAGGTAACTGGGTGCGCGCGCCCGAAGTGCCAATGGACTTTTGCCGCCAGCCTCCCTACATTACCAGGTGGCGGGCTGCCCGGTGCGTGGGAGACTTTTTTCCCTGGGGCCTATGCGATTCTGAATGGGAGCTGTCCCTGGACTTGGCCGTGGCCTCGTTCACACGGCGCCCACCTACAACTGTAGGGACCCGGGATCGTCAGTCTCTTCACGGCCCATGGTGGCTCGCCGCTTCTTCAGTATGACATTGTTTTCGCTTTGCCGCTGGAGGCACTGTACAGTTTTGACATATGCCATGGCATATGCTAAACTCAAGCTATGGATGAAGGACGTCATGTGAAACTGTTCCGCAATGGGCGGAACCAGGCGGTGCGCATCCCCCGGGAGTTTGAACTGCCGGGGACAGACGCCGTCATGCGCAAGGAGGGCAACCGGCTTGTTATCGAGATGCCTCAGAAGAAAATGACGTTGAAGGAGCTGTTCGCAAGCTTCAAGCAAATCGACGAACCCTTTCCCGAGTTCGAAGATCCGCCACCGGAACCGGTGGAACTGTGAGCCGAACCTACCTTCTGGACACCAACATCATCTCCGATGCCGCCCGCAATCCCAAAGGAAACACGGCGCTGCGGATGATGAGAGTAGGGCAGGACAGGTTGTTCACCAGTGTTATCGTGCTGGCCGAACTCAAGTATGGCCTGGAGCGCAATCCCTTGACCGGCGCCCGTGTGCAGATCGAACTTCTGATACAGTCACTCGACGTCCGGGAGTTGCCGTTGGAAGCTGCCCGCCACTATGGAAAACTCCGATATGATTTGGAGCGGCGAGGCGAACCAGTCGGCGCCAACGATTATTGGATTGCCTCACATGCACTGGCCGAAGACGCCGTGCTGGTGTCCAACAACCTGCGTGAGTTCGAACGTGTGACCGGCCTTCACTTGGAAAATTGGCTGGAACAAATGTGACGGGCGAACTTGCCGATATCAAAAAACTGGCGCGCGGTGAGGCCTCAAAGCGCCGGGCTGTCGCGCATAAGTTGCTGCAGGACACGGCAGGTGCTGCACTTGCGGCGCGTGGGTTGCCAGCCGGATGGGCACCCGGAATTATTTCAGGCTTCATCCCATACAAGAGCGAGATCAGCACCGTGCCGTTGATGAACGCGCTCAGGCGGCAAGGCTGGCAGACCTCTCTGCCGGTGGTGATTGCCGCCGAACAACCACTGGTGTTCCGCGCCTGGAGCCCCGGTGAGACACTGGTGCCGGGCGTCTGGGAGATACCCATTCCGCCAGAGACAGCGCCTGAGGTTCTGCCCGACGTGCTGCTGGTGCCGATGCTGGCCTTCGACCGGGCCGGCTACCGCCTTGGCTATGGCGGTGGCTTCTACGACCGCACGCTCGAAAAACTCCGTGCACGGAAGAGTGTGGTGGCGATCGGGGTTGCCTATGGCGCCCAGATGGTGGATGAGGTACCGCGGGGCTTACACGATGCACCGCTGGATTTTATCATGACGGAAACAGAGACTTTCACGTGCGGCTGATCTTTCTCGGAGATGTGGTGGGCCGCAGCGGCCGCGATGCCCTGGCGCGCGAGCTTCCGATCCTGCGTGAGCGCTATCGGCCCGACCTCGTCGTGGTGAATGGCGAAAACGCAGCACACGGCTTTGGCATCACCGAGGATATTTTCTTAGGTTTTCTGGCGGCGGGTGCTGACGCCGTGACGCTCGGCAATCATTCGTTCGACCAGCGCGAGGCGCTGATCTTCATCGAGCGCTATCCCAATCTGCTGCGGCCAGTGAATTGGCCGAAAGGTTGCCCGGGGCAGGGCTCGGCCCTGATCGACACAGCATCGGGAAAGCGCGTGCTGGTGATGCAGGCGATGGGCCGGGTGATGATCGAGCCGATGCTCGACGATCCCTTCCCGGTGGTCGAGCGCGAACTCGACGCCTGTCCGCTGGGTGTTGCCTGCGATGCCGTGCTGATCGATTTTCATGCCGAGGCAACGTCGGAAAAAATGGCCTTCGGGCATTTCTGCGATGGCCGCGCCAGCCTGGTTGTTGGCACGCACACGCATGTGCCGACCGCCGACCATCAGATCCTGCAAGGCGGCACCGGTTTCATGGCGGATGCCGGCATGTGTGGCGACTTCGATTCGGTCATCGGCATGGAGAAATCCGAGCCGTTGCAACGCTTCCTGCGCAAGCTGCCGGTTGAACGGATGAAGCCGGCGGAAGGCCCGGCCACCGTCTGCGGCGTGGCGGTGGAGACGGACGATGCGACGGGACTCGCCAAAAAGATCGCGCCGATCCGGGTTGGCGGGCGCCTCAGCCAGGCCGACGTTCCGTTCTGGTGACTCTCGCAAGTATGAGTGGAATTCTCGCCGGGGCTCAAAAAAACTCTAGTGACGGGAATTAAAAAGCGCTTAGTATCAATTTCAGCGCTTAACATAACAGCGGTCAAACCGGCGTTTCGCACAGGGTTGCGGATATTGCCGGAAATGCCGGAAAAGCGTGTGAATACGGGGAGGAATCATCGCAGCCGCTGCTTACCGCCTTCACCGGCGCGGGCTGGCTCATGCATTCTCCCTTGAACCGATCAAGCCGGATTCCGGCATTCTAGGAGGAAGCAAGTCGTATGAAGAAATTCGCTACATTGTTTGGCGCCGCCCTGCTGTCGGGCACCGCCATATTCGCCGCGGCTCCCGCGCTCGCAGGCGATGAGCTGACCGTCACCTCGTGGGGTGGCGCCTATTCCGAAAGCCAGCGCAAGGCCTATTACGAACCCTATAATGCGCTCGGCAACAAGATCACCGAGGCCGAGTACAACGGCGAAGTCGCCAAGATCAAGGCCATGGTCGAAGCCAAGTCCATCACCTGGGACGTGATCGACGTCGATACGGCCACAGCCCTTCAGGGCTGCGCGGAAGGTGCTCTCGAAACCATCGATTGGGCCAAGCTCGGTCTCGACCGCGCCAAATTCGTCGGCGGTGATCTGCTTGAATGCGCCGTTCCGACCATCGTCTACGGCACAGTCTATGGCTATGACACCACCAAGCTTTCGCCTGGCCCGACGACCGTCGCCGATTACTTCGATCTCGCCAAGTTCCCCGGCAAGCGCGGCATGTGGAAAAACCCGAGCAACAATCTCGAGTGGGCGCTAATCGCCGACGGCGTCAGCAATGAAGACGTCTACAAGGTGCTCGGAACACCGGAAGGCGTTGACCGCGCCTTTGCCAAGCTCGATACCATCAAGTCGGAAATCGTCTGGTGGGAAGCCGGCGCCCAGGCACCGCAGCTTCTGGCTGACGGCCAGGTGGTGATGACGACGGCCTGGAACGGCCGTCTGCAAGCCGCCATCGACAAGGAAAAAAAGCCCTTCAAGATCGTCTGGGACCATCAGGGCCTGGATTGGGATTGGTGGACCATCACCAAGGGCACGCCGAAGATGGAAGAGGCCTATCGCTTCATCGCCTTCGCGTCAGGGGCTGGTCCGCAAGCTGACCAGACCAACTACATTGCCTATGGCCCGGCCAACATGGATGCCATTCCAAACGTCAATGCGGCGACATTGCCGAACCTGCCGACAGCGCCCGACAACATGAAGACGGCGCTGATCAACGACCCGCAGTTCTGGGCCGACAATGGTGACCAGTTGAAGGAACGCTTCAACGCCTGGCTCGCCAAGTAAGAACCTCACGCGGGCGGAAACCCTGTTTCCGCCCGCTCCTTTCATTTGGATAAAGTGACGATGGCTGGTCTCGACACCGCTGTTTCTAGTTCCGAAATGCGGGCCGCAGACGGCACGCCCCTTAAGGTGAAGCTGCGCCAGTCGCTGCGCCGCGAGCAGATCAAGGCGGCAGTTCTCATTGCGCCGCTCTTCCTGTTCATCATCGTGAGCTTCCTCTTTCCCATCCTTTCGATGCTGACCAATGCCTTTTACGATCCGGATATCGCCGATGCGATGCCGAACACCGTGCAAGTCCTGGAAACATGGGATGGCAAGGATGTGCCCGGCGAAGAGGCTTTCGCTGCGTTCGCCGCCGACCTGCAGGCCGCCCACCGGGCCAAGACATCAGCATTGATCGGCAAGCGCCTCAACTATGAAATCCCGACGCTGAAATCCAAGGTCACGGTCACCGCGCGCAAACTCGACAAGATCACGGCAGGGCCATGGAAAGAAGCCGTCGTCACCATCGATCCGGTGTGGAACGAGGTCGAGACCTGGGCCACCATCAAGCGTGCGTCGGCCCGCATCACGCCATTCTACCTGCTCAATGTTCTCGATCTCAAGCAGGGGGCCGATGGCTCGATCCACGCCGCTGACGCCAACCGGGCGATCTACGTGCAGATCCTTGGCCGGACGCTGGGCATCAGTCTCCTGGTCACCCTCTTGACGCTGGTGCTGGGCTTTCCCGTCGCCTACATGCTGGCAACACTGCCACAACGCACCGCCAGCCTGTTGATGATTTTCGTGCTGCTGCCGTTCTGGACATCGCTCCTTGTACGGACGACCGCCTGGTCGATCCTGCTGCAGGATGGCGGCGTGGTGACGCAGCTTCTGGCGGTTACCGGAGTCACGTGGCTGCTCAATGCCATCGGGCTCCTCGATGGCGAACCGCATCTTTACAAGACGCGTTTCGCCACGGTCCTGGCGATGACGCATATCCAATTGCCGTTCACGCTGCTGCCGATCTATTCGGTGATGAAGACCATCTCACCCACTTACATGCGCGCCGCAAAATCATTGGGCGCGACTCCCGGCTACGCCTTCCTGAGGGTCTACATGCCGCAGACATTGCCTGGCGTTGCCGCCGGCTGTTTGCTGACCTTCATTCTCTGCCTGGGCTATTACATCACGCCGGCGCTGGTTGGCGGCCCGACCGACAACATGGTCTCGGGCTTCATCGACAGCGCCATGAATTCCGAGAACAATTGGGGCAAGGCGGCGGCACTCGGCACGGTGCTGCTCAGCGCCACGATGATCCTCTACTATGTCTATAACAAGCTGATCGGCATCGACAACATGAAGCTCGGATGACGCCATGGCTCTGCCCGCCTATTTCACGACATCCGAGAAGATCAGCCACTGGGTATTGCGCGCCTTTGTCGGGCTCATCCTGCTGTTCCTGATCGCACCCATCCTGGCGATCATGCCGCTGTCGTTCAATTCCGAAACATTCTTCAGCTATCCGATGCCCGGATATTCGACCAAGTGGTACGTGGATTTCTTCACCAACGACCGCTGGCAGAAGGCCCTGCGCCTGAGCTTCGTGCTGGCCTTCTTTACCACCATTCTCGCCACGACGCTCGGAACCCTGGCGGCACTCGGCCTGTCGCGCGGCAATCTTCCGGGCCGCGCCTCGATCATGGCGGTGCTGATTTCGCCGATGATCGTGCCGGTGATCATCTCGGCGCTCGGCATGTTCTTCTTCTATGCGAGATGGGGCCTCACCGGAACCATGGCAGGCTTGATCCTGGCGCACACGGCACTGGCGACACCCTTCGTGGTGATCACGGTCACGGCCACCCTGTCGAGTTTCGACCGGACGCTGATGCGGGCGGGTGCGAGCCTTGGTGCGCCACCGCACACAGTGTTCTTCAAGGTGGTGATGCCGCTCATCCTGCCCGGCATGATTTCGGGTGCGCTGTTTGCCTTCGTCACATCCTTTGACGAGGTGGTGGTCATCATCTTCATCGCCAGCCCGGAACAGAACACGCTGCCACGGCAGATGTTCTCAGGCATCCGGGAGCTGATTTCGCCGACCATCACGGCAGCAGCAACCGTGCTCATCCTGATCTCGACTGCCATGCTGGTGACCGTCGAAATGCTCCGCCGCCGCTCCGAAAAACTGCGCGGGATCAGAAGCTAGCTTTAGCGCGATTTCCTGAGGAAGGCCGGCGGCTCGTCGGCCACGGCACTGCCGGCGGCCAAGGTGGCCAGGTCGTCCATGTGGACCATGGCGCGGGCGAGCTTCATCGACGCCTTGTGATCATCGCCGGACTGCATCGCAAGCCCACCGTCTTCCAGCGACCTGGCGGCCTTGGACGACATGTCCGACAGAGTAGCGATAGCGCCAAACAGGCGGCCCGAAGGAGCTGCGTCCATGAGGTTCCCGAGCCTGCGGAGCGAGCTTGCCGCGGCCGTGCCGGACAGGCCTTCGGCCGCAAAACACAGTTCGTTCACCAATCCGCGCCGTACCGTCATGCCAGGAACTCCACTCACCAAACCACTGGCCCTGAGCTTGGCGCGGGGGTGCTTAAGGCCGGGTTAAGCGGCTTGTTTCGGGGGGCGTCCCCTGTCTATAAGGCGGCACGACAGCGCGTCATCGCGGGTTCGAGAGGGTTTCATGGCCGGCCATTCACAATTCAAGAACATCATGCACCGCAAGGGCAAGCAGGACAAAATCCGCGCCAAGAATTTTTCCAAGCTGTCGCGCGAGATCACCGTCGCGGCCAAGGCAGGACTTCCCGATCCCGCCGCCAATTCCCGCCTGCGGCTGGCGATCCAGAATGCCCGGGCCGAAAACCTGCCCAAGGACAATATCGACCGCGCCATCAAGAAGGCGGCGGGCGGCGACGGCGAGACTTATGACGCCGTACGCTATGAAGGTTATGGGCCAGGTGGCGTTGCCGTCATCGTCGAGGCGCTGACCGACAACCGCAACCGCACGGCCTCCAACGTCCGCTCGCTGTTTGCGAAATACGGCGGCAACTTGGGCGAGACGGGTTCGGTCGGCTTCATGTTTTCGCGGGTGGGCGAGATCGTCTATCCGGCGGCGAAGGCAACGGCCGACGCGATGATGGATGCGGCGATCGAGGCGGGTGCTGACGATGCCACCTCCGACGACACCGGCCACACCATCACCTGCGCGTTCGAAAGCATCGGCGAAACGTCATCGGCACTGGCCGCAAAGTTCGGCGATGCCGAGACGGTAAAGATCGTGTGGAAGCCGCAGATCATGACACCGCTCGACCAGGAGAAGGCCGAGACCCTGCTGAAACTCGTCGATGCCCTTGACGAGGACGACGACGTGCAAGTGGTGTTCTCCAACGCCGATATTCCGGATGAGATCCTGACGGCGTTGAACGTTGAGTGATCTGTTAGGATCCCGTCCATGGTTCGAATCATCGGCATCGACCCGGGACTCCGCAACACCGGCTGGGGAATCCTCACGCAGGAGGGCTCGAAACTCACTTACGTGGCCGATGGCGCCGTCCATTCGGATTCCGGCAAACCACTGGCCGAGCGCCTGCTGCAGATTCACAGCCAACTCATGGAGATCATCCGGGCCCATGAACCCGATGAAGCGGCGATCGAGGAAACCTTCGTCAACACCGATGCGCGGGCGACCTTGAAACTGGGGCAAGCTCGCGGCGTCGTCATGCTGGTGCCGGCGATGCTCAACATTCCGGTGGCCGAATATGCCCCCAACACGGTGAAAAAAACCGTGGTGGGTGCGGGCCATGCCGAGAAGGATCAGGTCAAGCACATGGTTCGCCTGCTGCTGCCACGGGCGCAAATGAACACGGCGGATTCAACCGATGCGCTGGCCATCGCTATCTGCCACGCGCATCACCGCGGCAGCCAGACCCTCGCCAAACTGATGGCGCGTTCTTGACTTGTTCACGGTAGTCGTCTATGTAATACTCTGGAGGTATTACCATGCCGCGCGTGACATCCAAAGGTCAAGTCACCATCCCTAAGGGCGTGAGAGACAAGCTCGGTATTGCGGCTGGCGATGACGTCGGTTTTCACGAAGAGGGTGAAGTGTTCGTTCTAATGAAAACTCCCGAATCCGGCACTGAAACACGTGGCGAACGGATGGTCCGGATGATGAGGGAAGCGGGTCGTCGACTGAAGCGGAATCCGGAGTTCGAGAACATGACAACCGACGAATATATGGAAATGATCCGTGGATACAGTGAAGACAAGGACGATCCTGGATTCCAACATCGTTCTTGATGCCCTTTTTCGAGAGGCGCAGTGGCACGAATGGTCTTTGCGTCTATTGGGAACTCAGACCGATCACGGAGAGTTGCTCATTAATCCAGTAATCTTTGCGGAGGCTTCGCCGCGCTTCGCAAGCCATGTGGAGTTGCGACGTTCGCTGTTGGAACTAGAAATCACTCTGGAGCATCTTCCATGGGAGGCGGCCTATTGGGCAGGTAAGGCCCATGCGGACTACCGTAAATCTGGCGGTTCGCGCGAACGGACGCTTCCGGATTTCTTCATCGGAGCGCATGCTAGCGTTTCAGGGTTGCGGCTCATCACCCGCGATCCATCGCGTTATCGCACTTACTTTCCGCAGGTCGAGATTATCGCGCCGGATACCCACCCATGATCGCCAAACTCAAAGGCCGGATTGATGCAACCGGGGCCGACTGGCTGGTGATTGACGTCAATGGCGTCGGCTATCATGTGTCGTGCTCGTCGAAGACGCTGTCAGCTCTTCCGGGGCAGGGCGAGTTTGCGGAAATCCACACCGAGATGCTGGTTTCCCAGGACATGATCCGGCTGGTCGGTTTTGCCTCCATCATGGAGCGTGAATGGTTCCGCCTGCTACAATCGGTGCAGGGCGTTGGCACCAAGGTGGCGCTGTCGATCTTGTCGACACTGGCGGTGGCCGAGATCGGCAATGCCATCGCCTTGCAAGATAAGGCGATGATCGGGCGGGCCAATGGCGTTGGCAAGAAACTGGCCGAGCGCATCGTGCTGGAACTGAAGGACAAGGTTCCGGCTTTCGCGGTGATCGATACGTCGCTGTCGAAACTCGCAGCCGAACTCGACTCGCTGCGCCCCACGGCGGCGGCGGATGCCGTGTCGGCGCTGGTCAATCTTGGTTACGGCCAGTCACAGGCGGGTGCCGCGGTTTCCGCCGCGATGCGCAAGGGTGGCGATGATCAGTCTACGGAGAAATTGATCCGCCTGGCGCTGAAGGAGCTGGCGCTGGCATGATTGGCCCGGAGGTTCATCTTGGATATCCACCCCCCACCCCAACCCC
>JANLTS010000347.1:0-9637 GCA_031363045.1 Hyphomicrobiales bacterium | reverse complement strand
GCGAAGATCCCAGAGTGCCATGTCAAGCGCACCAATGGCGCAGATGCCGAGACCGCGCCGCCCCGTCATGGCAGAACCACGATACATCTTCTCCCAGAGGCCTTCGACATCGGTGGGGTCTTGCCCCAATAGCATCTCGGTGAGGCCGAGGCCCATGATATGCGTGCCCTGTGCCTCAATCATGGCGCGTGCGACCCAGGGATTGGTGTCGGTCTCACCGATCCCCACGTGCCCCTCGTCGGTATGAATTTTGACGACCAGATTGTCCTGCGCAGAGGAACAGGCGTCGGCGCGGAAGTCGGGCACCAACAGAACAAAACACTCGACTTTGGCAATCTTCATCTTCGTGACCTCAACTAAGTTGGCGTTGCAATATCGCCCGGCCAGGTAGCCCGGTGATGCAGTGCATCCAGGCTGTGGTGGCACCGGATGGCGAGGCCGCCGTCAGCCGTCCGCCAGGGCGGCGCATCTGTCTCGCAGATCGCTCCAATTTGCCAGGCGCAGCGGCCAGCATAGGCACAGCCCGCCGGGCTCAAGCTGGTTTCCACCCGGCGGCCGGTTCCGCGGCGGCGGCGCTTGCGTGGCACTGGTACGGCTTCGAGCAAGGCATGGGTATAAGGATGAAACGGTGCGGAGAAAACCTGGGTGCAAGAGCCGGACTCGACAACATCGCCACGGAAGAGGACGCTGACACGATCGGCGAGCATGCGCACGACTGCGAGGTCGTGAGAAATGAAGAGCATGGCAATTCCACGATCGGTCTTGAGGCGTTGTAGAAGTGCCAGGATGCTGGCCTGCACCGATACATCGAGTGCCGAGAGGATTTCGTCGCAGAGCAGCAGCGCGGGTTCGGCGATCAAAGCCCTGGCGATCGCCACTCTCTGGCGTTCGCCACCCGAAAGCTGGTCAGGGTAGTGGCGCGCATAGGCCTGATCAAGGCGCACGTCCGCGAGCGTGGAAATGACCTTCCCATCGGCTTCCGACGAGCGATCCGGGAAGTGGAAATCAAAGGGCCGCGACAGCGCAGTTCGCACTGTGGCGCGCGGATTGAGCGAGGCATCGGGATTCTGAAACACGAACTGGATCAGGCGGCGCTGCTCAGGAGTTCGAGCCTTGACTTTCGCCGCCAGGCCCTCGCCCTGCAAACGGATTGAACCCGACTCCGGTTCCACCAATCCGGCAATGGCACGCGCCAGAGTGGACTTTCCACTGCCGGATTCGCCAACCAACGCAACCGTCTCGCCCTTCCGGACATCGAGTGACACGTTCCGCAAGGCCTGGAAGCGGCGCTTACCGTGACCATAGGCAATGGACACCGCGTCGATGTTGAGCAAGCTCTCCACCGCCGCAGGCCGCCGAGACGGTTCTCCCGGCGGTAAGGCAAGCGGCAGCTCAATCTCCTCCACTCGCCAACAAGCGGCCATTCGTGCCGGTCCACAAGGCTTGAGATCCTGAATTTCATCAAAGCATCGCGGCTGAGCTGCATCGCAGCGCGGCGCGAAGGGACAACCTTTCGGTAGTGACTGGCGTTGCAGCAGACCGCGCAGTGGCCGTGATGGTTGCTGCGTCACATCGTCGATGCGCGGAATGGCACCGATGAGGCCTTGGGTATAGGGATGCTTCGGATCGGCAAAGAGGTCTGCCGCCGGTGCCACCTCAACCATGCGGCCCGCATACATGACCCCGACCCGATCCGCGAGCTGCGACAGCAGGCCGAGATCATGCGTCACGTAGAGCATTGACATCGCCAACCGTTCCCGGAGACCGACGAGAAGCTCGACAATCTGCTCCTGTGTCGTGACATCTAGACCAGTGGTCGGTTCATCGAGGACAACGAGCTTCGGATCGCAGGCCAATGCCATGGCGATGCAGACACGCTGCTGCTGGCCGCCGGAGAGCTGGTGTGGAAAGCGGCGGGCGAAGTCTGGCGCCTCCGGAAGACCAACCAGGCCGAAGAGTTCGGTGGTCCGCGCCAGGCACACCGCGGCATCACCATAGCGGTGGGCAGCCAGGCATTCGCCGATCTGTTCGCCGGCCCGCATGCCGGGGTTGAGGGCCGTCGTCGGATTCTGCGGCACGAAGCTCACGGTGTTGCCGCGCAAAGCGTTGAGCGCCGGGCGGCCGAGTTTGAGAATGTCGATACCTTCAAGGTCAACGCTGCCGCGATCGGTGCGCATTGCCGCATGGTGATAGCCCAGAAGCTGCAGCGCCACGGTTGACTTTCCGCAGCCAGACTCGCCGACAAGCCCGAAGACCTCGCCGCGGGCTATGTCGAAATCGGCCCCGTTCACCACCTGATGCCAGCCGCTGCCCTGGCGATACGAGACAGTGAGATCGGTCACCTTCACAAGGACCTGCCGATTTTCCACCATCACTGGTTTCCCAACTTGACGGTCCGGCCCAGCACCCGGGCCAGGCCTTCGGTGAACAGATTCAGACCGACGACCAGCGAAGCAAGTGCCAGGCCCGGCCCCAGCACGGTCGAGGGCGCAATGATGAGCAGCGACCGGTTCTCGCTGATCATGAGGCCCCATTCCGGCGTCGGTGGACGCAGGCCAAAGCCCAGAAATCCCAGCGACCCGATCAGCACCGGCGCATAGCCGGCGCGTAGCGCAAATTCGACCAGCAGCACGCCGGTGGCATTCGGCAGGAGTTCGCGCAGCATCACCGACCAGGCGCTCTCGCCGCGCAGGCGGGCCACGGTGACATAGTCGCGCGTGGCAATGTCAATCGCTGCGGCGCGTGCCATACGCGCGATGCGCGGCGCATAGACCAATGCCACGACAAGGACAATGAGAACGGGATTGCCGGAATAGTCGGTGCCGGCCGCCGCAATGGCGATCAGGGCCAGGACCAGAAACGGAATGCTGATCAAGGCTTCGAGCACCCGCTGCACGGCCTCGTCAACCCAGCCGCCCACATAGCCCGACAACAATCCGATGATGGACCCAAGAACCAAACCGAGAAGCGTACCCGACAGCGCGAGCAGAATCACGATGTGGCTGCCATGCACAACACGGCTGAAGACATCGCGGCTCAATTGGTCAATTCCGAAGGGATGGGCAAGGCTCATGCCCGAGAGCGGCGGGCCAGCCCCCATCTGCGAATACCCATGCGGTGCCCAGAACGGGCCGGTAACCGCCACAACCAAGTGAATGGCGAGGATCACGCTGCCAATCCGGAAGCTCAAAGGCATTTGGCGCCACAGAGCCAAAGGCCGAGGCCGCTTCTGCTCCGCGGGCGCAAGCGTGATGTCGATCTCAGCCATCGTCTAACCGGTCTTGAGCCGCGGGTTAAGAAGGATCGCGGCGATGTCGGCGACGAGGTTGGCGATGATATAGACAAGTGCGGCGATCATGACAGTCGCTTCGATCACCGGCAAATCGCGCAATTGCAGCGAGTCGACCAGAAGCGTGCCGAATCCGGGATAGGAGAAGACCCTCTCGACGACGACGACCCCACCAATGAGATAGGCGAGATTGAGGGCCGTGACATTGAGCGTCGGCACCAGCGCATTGGGGAGGGCATGGCGCAACAACACGCGCATTCGCGACAGGCCCTTGAGTTCCGCCATGCGCACATAGTCGGAGTCCAGCACCTCAATGAGATTGTCGCGCAGCATGCGCACGGCGTAAACGGCCATGACGATGGCCAGGGTCACGGCCGGAAGGGTCATGGCCCGGAGATATTCAAGCGCGCTCGATGAATGGTCGACGAGCGAGATTGCGGGCAAGACCGGAATCCAGAGAACGAAGGTCAACAACAGAATGGTGGCCAGGAGGAAATCCGGCATCGACAGGAAGACCAGTGTAACCACCGAGAGAACGTGGTCAGGACCCCGGTCCCGCGTCAAGGCCTGGATCATCGCGGGGATGACGGTGAGGGGGAGATAAAGCGCAAAGGCATAGAGTGACAGCAACGTCGTGTTGAAAATACGCGGCGCCAAGATCTCCGAGATCGACCGGCTCGAAACGAGTGAATGGCCGAGATCGCCGGTCACCAGGCCTTCCAGCCAGGCCAAGTAGCGAATTGGCGCGGGCCGGTCGAGACCCAGTTCCATCCGCAGAAGGTCAAGCGACTCCGGTGTTGCGTCGCGCCCAAGTATGCGGCTCGCGACATCGCCCGGTAACACCTCGAGCATCAAGAAGATGATCAGCGACACCAGGAGCAGCGTCACGGCCGACAACAAGATGCGGCGTGCCACCAGCAAAACGATCGGCAATTCGCTCTCCTTTGAAGCTGGTGGGGCGAGGCAAGCCTCGCCCCATCCTGATGCCAGCCGGTGAAGCGATTGGGGCTCAGCCCAACCGCCGCCTCAAAACTCCTTACTTACAGGAGAAATTTTCGAAGTTGAGATTGAAGTTTTGTGCCAGCGGCTTGTAGCCCTCGCAGCCCTTGCGGACGGCCAGGACCTGATGAACGAACATCGGAAGAATAAGGCCACCTTCCTTGGCCAGCAACTCGCCGGTCTGCTGGAAGAGCTTGAGGCGCTCCGCCGCATCGACCGTGGTGTTGGACTTCAGCAGAAGCGCATCATAATCAGGGCGTTCCCAGTGGGTTTCCTTCCACTTGGCAGTTTGTGTGTAGGCCACGGCAAGACCCTCGCCCGGTGGGCGCATCGACCACGCCGATGTGACAATCGGCTTCTTCAGCCACACATCATCCCAATAGCTCTCGGCCGGAGTGACGATCACATTGATCTCGATGCCGGCTGCCTTGGCCATTTCAGCATAGACCTGGGCCATGCGCACCATTCCGGGAACGCCCTCCGCGGTATAGAGATCGAACTTCAAACCATCCTTGTGGCCCGCCTCAGCAAGCAGCGCCTTGGCCTTCTCGATGTCCTGTTTTGGTGCCTCCTTGACAAAGGAAGCCGGATTTCCGACCGGCACGGGATTGTCGGCACCAGTCTCACCAAATCCGAGGAGTACCGTGTCAACCATGGCCTGACGGTCGACGACCAGCTTCAACGCCTCGCGAACCTTTGGGTCGTCGAATGGTTTGGCGTCTATCCACATCGAGATCGTCATCGAATTCGAGGCGCCGGTTTCGAGCAGTCCGACGTTCGGATCGTCCTTCAGGGAACCGATCACCGACGGATCGACGTTCAGCATCAGATCAACCTGGCCGGCCTTGATTGCGGCAACCGCCGCTACGGCCTCCTGGGCCACGGTGATGCGCAGGCATTCCGCTTTGGGCTTGCCAGCGTCCCAGTAGTTCGGGTTCTTTCGCAAGATGCGCACCGGCGCGTTTGGCGTGAACTCTTCCTGCATGAAAGGGCCAGTACCGTCACCCTTGAGGCGAAGCTCCGTCTGCTTGGCGCCGTCCGCCACAATATTTGTGAACTTGTTGGTGATCAGCACTGGAAGTTCGACCACCGGCTTCTTGGTCGTGAAGGTGACGGTTGTGGCATCGACCGCCTTGATGCCATCGGGATCGAGAAATTCGAGAACGGCGCGCGCGCCGGACCCGGTCTTCTCATCCAGCAATCTCTTGAACGTATAAACCACATCGGCGGAGGAGAAGTCCTTTCCGGAATGGAACTTCACACCTTGCCTCAGTTTGAAGGTCCAGGTGAGACCATCGTCTGACACCTTCCACTCGGTGGCGAGTTCCGGCAGAACATTGAAGTAGTCGTCGATGTCGACGAGACGGTTGTAGACAGCGAACGTATGATAGGCGTCGTCGCCTGAGTGCATATCGGCGGGGTCCATCGACTGCTTCTCGCCACTCCACTCATACCCCAAAATCTTCACGCACTCGTCGCCGGCGGCGGCGAGACTTGCAGGAGCCGAAAGCGTCAATCCGATTGCCGCAATTGCGGCACCATGCAGCCACTTGACTGTCGTCATTGGAATTGTTCTCCCAGACATTGCTGACACGCAGGCATTTGGCATTCCGAAATGGCGGACAGCCGTACGTCTTGCCAGACTGCCACACTAGCTGTAATCATCAGCGAGTCAAGATACCGGAGACGGCGAATGAAGTCAGTTGCGCTGCGCGGCATAACTTGGGACCACCGACGCGCGATCGATCCGCTGATCAACACCGCAGCGATGTTCAGCGGTCAGAACCCCGGCGTCGCCGTTGAGTGGTCAACCCGGCCGCTCAGCGGCTTCGAGTTCACACCCGTCACCGATCTGGCCCGCAGCTTCGATCTCATCATACTCGATCATCCCTTCATGGGTGCTGTCGCAAACTCGAAGTGCCTGTTGCCGCTGAATGGCGTGTCTGGCGATGACGCGATGTTTGTCGGTGCCTCCCTCGATACCTATCGGATGCACGGCAGTGTCTGGGCCTTGCCCGTCGATGCCGCCTGCCAGGTGGCGGTGTCACGGCCGGACCTGATGCAGGCACTTGGCGAGGAGGCGCCCGCTGATTGGGCCAGCCTCATGAAACTGGGCAAGCAGGCCAGAAGCAAGGGCCAGTGGCTGGCCATCGGCCTCAAGGGCGTTCACAGCCTGATGACTTTTTTTACCCTCATGGCCAATCTCGGTGCGCCATGTGCTGTGGACTGGCGCGAGGTATTTGCAGATCGTGGCACGGCGCGTATTGCCCTCGGCCTCTTGCGTTCGCTCCTCGAACTATGTCCGCCACAAGTGCTCGACTGGAATAGCATTGCGCTGCACGATGGCATGGTGCGTCATGACGATCTGGTATTCTGCCCCGCCGTTTATTGTTATGCGACCTACGCCGAGGCCGACCAGCGCAAGCCGCTGCAGTTTAGCAACTTGCCTGGGCCCGCCGGACACAGGGGCTCGACGATCGGCGGAACCGGGCTGGCTGTTTCGGCCACCACACAGCATCCAGACGCGGCAATGGCCTATGTCCGCTTTGCCGCGTCCGAGGAGGTCCAGCGGGCTTTTGCAGCCCACCACGGCCAACCGGCCCATGTCGCAATCTGGAACGATCCGTTGATCGACAAGACGTTTGGCGGCTGTTTCGCTAAAACACGGGCGACGATGGAGACCTGCTGGATCCGGCCGCGCTATGATGGCTATCTCGCGTTCCAGGAAAAAGCCGGAACACTTGTCGAAGCACACTTGCGGGGTGAAATCGGAGCTGAACTGCTTCTGGACACATTGGCGCAGTTACACGCCGGTGATTAGACGACGCGCGGACCGCCGAACCGGCGAGAAAGCTTCTCGGCGGCCTTGATCACACAGACGATGAGATGTTCCCTGTTGGGCTTGGCCAACCGTTGCTCGGGCACAACAACGCTCAAGGCGGCAATGCAGCGGCCCGAGGTGTCGATGATCGGAGCGGCAATGCAGCCTGCATGCTCGTTCGCCTCGTTCAGTTCGATGGCGTAGCCGTGCCGGCGGAACCGCCGCACTTGGGCAATGATCTTCTTGACATCCATCGTGGCCTTGCCAGACGGCGACTGCCGCACGGTTGCCGTAAGCAGCCTGGTCAGGGTTTTGTCATCGAGATCCGAAACCAGCAGCCGGCCGGCTGCCGCCCAGTTTACCGGCACGCGCGAGCCGACATTGCTGATAATGCGCAAGTGCCGGATGCCTTCTTCCTTGAGCAGGACCATCATCTGATCATTCTCAAGCACTGAAAGCTGCACAGTTTCACCTGTTTCATTGCGCAGTTCCTCGACAACCAGGCTGCCGTCACGCAGCAAATCGACATGACTGTGATAGGCCATGCCAAGCTCATAGAGCTTGCGGCCAAGGTAGATTTCACTGCCCTTGCCGGACGGAGCGATATAGCTTGCTTCTGTGAGGGTACGGACCAACTCATAGGCCGTCGATTTTGGAATGGCGAGGGTCTCGATGATCTGCGCCACGGTCAAGGGTCCACCGCTCCGCAACATGAGATCGAGAATATCGATTGCCCGCCGAACGCTGCGCGAACCCGTCGTCTCATCCTCAATAACTGCCAGATTGCTTGCCTTGCGCGGGCTTTTAGAGGCAATGGGTTGGGGCGTTCTCACATCAAATTCCCGTTGTGTGGACTACTGTCCGGTATCTGGTATTTCTGGGGTTCGGAGAAATGGAGCCCGGTCATGAAAATCATTGATATCGAAGTCATCGAACTGCGCGTTCCCGGTTGGACCGGAGAGACGTTTGACGGCTCTTACGACAATTGCCTTGTGCTCGTCCATACCGACGAAGGCATGACGGGGATTGCGGAGGTCGACAGTGTGCCCTCGGTGATCCGGGCCATTGTCGATGCGCCGCGGTCTCACACCCATGCCATGGGGCTGAAACAGGTGCTGGTCGGGCAGGACCCGGGCAATGTCGAGGGCTTGTGGGACCGGATGTATGATCTCACGAGCTATTTCGGACGGCGCGGCGCTGTCATCCATGCCATCTCGGCGGTCGACATCGCCCTCTGGGACCTCAAGGGGAAGGTGCTGGGAAAGAGCCTTCGAGAACTCCTCGGCAAGGTTGAGCGCACGCGGGTTCTCGCCTATGGAACGGTCTATCCCTTGGGCGAGACGCCGGATGAGGTTCGCAAGAATATCGACCGGGGATTGAAGCTCGGCCTCAAGGCCATCAAGATTGTTGCCGACCCGTTCTGGCGCGATGATCTCGCCAAGACGGCAGGGCTGATCCGGGCGGCGCGGCAACATGTTGGCCCCGGGATTCGCCTGATGGTGGATGCCGCAACGGCCTGGTCAAAGGCCGAAGAAGGTCTTCCGCTCATGCCCATCTTCAAGGAAAACGGCTTCGATTGGGTCGAGGCCCCGCTCCCCATCGACGATCTCGACGGCCATGCCCGATTCCATGGCTATGGCATCCCCATCGGCGGCGGCGATCTGGGGCTGACAACGCGCTATGAGTATGAAGAAGCCTTCACACGCGGCAAGATCGACATTGCCCAGCCCGACGTAACAATGGCCGGCGGCATCACCGAACTCATGCGCATTGCCGATCTGGCGAAACGGCTGGGCAAGCGAGTGGTGACGCACGGCTACAAGTCGAACATCACGATTGCCGCAAACCTGGCCTTCCTGTCGCAGCACTGGATGGACGAGCCTTGCGAATATTCTACCAGCCAGTCGCCATTGCGCTGGGATCTGACCCGCGAATCCTTTCCCATCGGTCCTGACGGCCGCATAGCGATTCCCGATGGTCCGGGCCTCGGCGTATCGCTCAACCCCGAAACAGTTTCCAAATACCGTATCGGGTAAATGCCGTCAGCGATCCACCCGCCAGCGGGCAACGAGTTCCTCGTTGAGCTCGATGCCGAGCCCTGGTCCCTCAGGCAAGGCCATGAAGCCATCCATGACGGCGGGTTCCGGTGAGACGAGTTCGCGGCGCAGCGGGCTGTCGAAGACATGCGGCGAGACATATTCGAAGACCGGTGCTGCCGGACAGGCAGCCTGGAAATGCCGCCCGGCGGCAGAGGTGATACCGGTCTTCCAGCCATGGGGCACCACTTCCGCGCCGAGAATCTCGCACAGGTCAGCAATGCGCCGGATCTCGGTCAGGCCGCCGCCACGCCCGATATTGGGTTGCACAACGCCGACCTTGCCCACCGTCAGCCATTCGCGAATCTCGAAACGGGTCGCCGCGGCCTCCGCGCCGCAGATGCGGATGGCACTCCTTTCGGCAATATGAGCATGGCCTGCAAGGTCGTCGTGCTGCAACGCCGCCTCGGCAAAAAAGATGTTGTGATCGGC
>JANLTS010000226.1:0-5813 GCA_031363045.1 Hyphomicrobiales bacterium | reverse complement strand
CTTCACCCGAGCCCTTCCAGGCGCGGCGCGCATCCTCACGCTGGGCTTCCATGGCGGCGTTGAAGGCGGCGGTATCGACGACGACGCCACGCGGCCTCAGCGCATCCTGGGTCAGATCGAGCGGGAAGCCATAAGTGTCATAGAGCTTGAAGGCGGTATCGCCCGAGAACGTGTCGCCGTCCGCAAGTGCTGCGGATTCATCATCGAGAATCTTGAGGCCCCGCTCCAGCGTACGGCGGAAGCGGCCTTCCTCGAGATGCAGCGTTTCGCTGATCATCGCTTCAGCCCGGATGAGTTCGGGATAAGCCGCACCCATCTCGCGCACCAGGGTGGGCACCAGCTTGTACATGAGGGGATCGCGTGCGCCCAGCAATTCAATATGGCGCATGGCGCGGCGCATGATGCGGCGGACGACATAGCCGCGGCCCTCGTTCGACGGCAGTACGCCATCGGCGATGAGGAAGGCGGACGCCCGCAAATGATCGGCGATCACCCGATTCGAGGCCTTGGCCTTGCCTTCGGCTGGAACTCCGGTGCGCTCGACGATGGCGGCAATCAAGGCGCGGAACAGATCGGTCTCGTAGTTATCATGGGTACCCTGGAGGACGGCGGCGATACGCTCGAGCCCCATGCCGGTGTCGATCGACGGCTTCGGCAGGCTGACGCGCTCCTCCTTGGTGATCTGCTCATACTGCATGAACACCAGATTCCAGATTTCGATGAAGCGGTCGCCATCGGCTTCCGCTGATCCCGGCGGCCCGCCCCAGATCTTGTCGCCATGATCGAAGAAGATTTCCGAGCACGGACCGCAGGGGCCGGTATCGCCCATTGCCCAGAAATTATCCGAGGTCGGGATGCGGATGATGCGGCTGTCGGGAATGCCGGCGATCTTCTTCCACAGCGCATGCGCTTCGTCATCGGTGTGGTAGACGGTGACCGAGAGCTTGTCCTTGGGCAGGCCATATTCCTTGGTGATCAGCGTCCAGGCCCATTCGATGGCATCGGGCTTGAAATAGTCGCCGAAGGAGAAGTTGCCGAGCATCTCGAAGAATGTGTGATGGCGAGCTGTGTAACCAACGTTGTCGAGGTCATTGTGCTTGCCGCCGGCCCTGACGCATTTCTGCGCCGTGGTGGCCCGCGTGTAAGGGCGTTTCTCGACGCCGGTGAAGACATTCTTGAACTGCACCATGCCAGAATTGGCGAACATCAAAGTCGGATCGTTGCGCGGCACCAGCGGCGAGGACGCGACGATCTCGTGACCCTGACGCTTGAAGAAATCGAGGAAGGTGGAACGGATCTGCGCAAGGCCTGTCATGTGACGTCCAGCAATGAATGAATTGAATGACGCCGGGTCTTTAATCGGGCTGGTGGCGCCTGTCCAGAATTACGAACGGGGTGGGTGGCCAAGCCGAGGGTCAGTCAAAATAACACAGCGCCCCCCGGGGGAACGGGGAGCGCTGTCTCCTGCGGTGTGGGGCAACACCGTGGGCGGCCGGATGCCCCTCTTGGGCACGAGGCATCCGGTTTGGGGGAAATGGCTGGGATGAGCCTGGAAAGGGCTCGGTCGACGGCTTAATCGTCTGCCGCAGCGTCCTTCTCGATGGCGCCGTTGCTCAAGGCCTGGGAGAGCAGCCCGGCATTGGAGCGGATGGTGGCCTCGATCGAATTGGCCATGTCCGGATTCTGCCGCAGGAAGTTCTTGGCGTTCTCACGCCCCTGCCCGATGCGCTCGCCATTATAGGAGAACCACGAGCCGGACTTCTCGACGACGCCGGCGGTGACGCCCAGATCGACCAGCTCGCCGACCTTGGAAATGCCCTCTCCATACATGATGTCGAATTCCACCTGCTTGAAGGGAGGCGCCACCTTGTTCTTGACGACCTTGACGCGGGTCTGGTTGCCGACCACCTCATCACGGTCCTTGATGGCGCCGATGCGGCGGATATCGAGGCGGACGGAGGCGTAGAACTTCAGCGCATTGCCACCGCTCGTGGTTTCGGGCGAACCGAACATCACGCCAATCTTCATGCGGATCTGGTTGATGAAGATGACCATGCAATTGGTCTTGGAAATCGAACCCGTGAGCTTCCGCAGCGCCTGGCTCATCAGCCGGGCCTGTGCACCGGGAAGCTGGTCGCCCATCTCGCCTTCAAGTTCGGCGCGCGGCGTCAGTGCCGCAACCGAATCGATGACCAGCACCTCGACAGCGCCTGAGCGCACCAGCGTGTCAGCGATTTCGAGCGCCTGTTCACCGGTATCGGGCTGGGAAATCAGCAGGTCGTCAACCTTGACGCCGAGCTTGCGCGCATAACCTGGGTCGAGCGCATGCTCGGCATCGACAAAGGCGCAAATGCCGCCGCGCTTCTGGGCTTCGGCGATGGTCTGCAGCGCCAGCGTGGTCTTGCCGGAGGATTCCGGACCATAGATTTCAATAACCCGGCCGCGCGGCAAGCCGCCAATGCCAAGTGCGATGTCAAGGCCCAGTGAACCGGTGGAAATCGCCTCGATCTCAAGCGCCGCACTGGCCCCCAGCTTCATGATCGAACCCTTGCCGAAGGCCCGTTCGATCTGGCTCAACGCCGCATCCAGCGCCTTGTTCTTGTCCATGGATGAATTCTCAACGACCCGAAGATTCGACTGCCCCATCGCGGTACTCCTTATTTCACATGGGTCCACCGGACGCAAATCTCGATGATTTTTAGGTCACTTCCGATGCCGGTGTTTTCAATATGTTCTATTTTTGTTCGTTAAACAAGAGAAAAATAAGAACCTAAAATCTCTTGGTAAATGTTAGGGTTAGTCGAAACAGATACGGAACAGACCGGAACATTCACCGATACGCTCCCGAATTGCTGGTTAGGCCTTTCCTACCCGCCGCGAAGACGGTGTTCCGCCTGCCCCTGCGGCAACGATTCGAACCACGCCCGGTCAGCTTTCCATCGTCTCCTTGACGATTTCCACCAGCTGTTTCAGCGAAAACGGCTTGGCCATGAAGGCATAGTCGCCATGGCCTTCGAGGTCCTTCTCGAATTCCTCGCCCGGATAGCCCGAGACGAAAATGAACTTGGTGTTGATGCCGCGCTTGCGCAACTCGCGCAGCAGCTTCGGTCCGTCCATTTCCGGCATGACGACATCCGAGATGATGAGGTCGAAGCCCTTGGTTTCCTCGGCGATGCGTTCGAGAGCACTCTCGCCCGAATCCGCCTCGACCACCGTATAGCCGCGCGACGTGAGCGCCCGGAGCGCGAAGGCCCTGACCGCATCCTCGTCCTCGACCAGCAGGATGCGCTCCTTGCCGGTGTAATCCGCACGCTTCGGCTTGTCGGCGGGCTTGTCCTCGGCAATCTTCGCGGGCGCCTTTTCGGGGTAGAAGCGCGGCAGGAAGATCCGGAAGGTGGTGCCCTGCCCCATGATGCTGTCGCAAAAGATGAAGCCGCCGGTTTGTTTGATGATGCCATAGACCGTGGACAGGCCGAGCCCCGTGCCCTTGCCGACATCCTTGGTCGAGAAGAAGGGCTCCCAGATCTTGTCGCGAATGTTTTCGGGGATGCCGGTACCGGTATCCTCGACTTCGCAGGCGACATACTCGCCAGCCGGCATCAGGTTGGGGGCGATCGCGCGCGACGCTTCGGCTGAAAGATTGAAAGTACGAACCGTCAGTGCGCCGCCATTGGGCATGGCATCGCGCGCATTGACGGCGAGGTTGATGATGACCTGCTCGAACTGGTGAATATCGACAAGCACCAGCCCAAGGTCGCGCTCATGCTGGATGCGCAGCTCGACCTTTTCGCCCAGCACGCGGCCCAGCAGATTGCCGAGATCGGACAGGGCCTCGGTCAAGGCATGGACCTTGGGCTGTAGGGTCTGCTTGCGCGAGAAAGCCAGCAGCTGGCGCACCAGGTTAGCGGCGCGGTTGGCGTTCTGCTTGATGTTCATGACGTCCGCGAAGGCCGGATCGGTGGGCCGCATCTTGGCCAGCAGCAGATCGGCAAAACCGATGATCGGGGTCAGCACATTGTTGAAATCATGGGCGATGCCGGACGCCAGCTGGCCCACCGCCAGCATTTTCTGGCTCTGTGCCAACTGCACTTCCAGCGCCTTGCTTTCGGTCTTGTCGACAGCGAACACCACGGCAGTGTCATCCTCGGCAGCCAGCCTGGTGAAGGTGAAGAGCACCGAGCGCGGCATCTCGGCCTCAACTGTCGCCTCGACCTTGTGCAGGCTGCCTTCGCCCGACAATGCAGCAGCCAGCGCCTGTTGCAACAGGATGCGGTCGGCTGGAACGATGGCGGCCGACAGCGCCGCCCCACGGCGGGCCTTGTCCGACAGGTCGATGAAGGCGGCGTTGGCCATGCGGATCAAGCCATCCTTGTCGACCTCGGCGATGCCCAGCGGCGCGTTGTTGATGAAGCGCGACAGGCGAGGTGCCGATATTTCCGCCCGCCCGCCGGAACCGCCCGCCAGGGCGCGCGGCACCACCAGGGTGCGCGACGGCGACGGCGTGCCATCCGCCGTGAAATCGACGTGATGGATCACCTGCACCGGAACAAGAGCACCGGTCGTCACATTCCGCAGATCGAGGCTGAAGCTCTCGGTGACGGCACCGCCGGGCTTGGCTTCAACGCCTGAAATCTGGCGTGCCCCGCTCTCGCCCAGGATGCTTTGCAGGTTTAGCGCCTCGCCCGCCGCGACATCGATCCCCAGCCATTGCGCCAGCGTGGCATTGAGATAGTCCACATGGCCATCGGCCAGCGTCGAGAAGAAACCCGCTGGCGCATTGTCGAGATAGGTGATGATGAACTGCAGCCGTGAGAATGCCTGTTCCTGGCGCGCCCGGTCAGCGCTGATGTCCTCGAGGCGCCAGATACGGTAGGCGGTGGCCCGGCCCTGGCCGTTCATCGCCGACATACGAATCCAAACCGGCCGGTCGGGCGCCGCACATGGCGATGCCGAGCCTTGCGGCAGCCGCAGTTCTCGGGTTTCGGCCTTCCCTTCCTGGAGCGCCTGGGTGAGCTGATAGACCGGTGCCGAGAATTCCGGATAGCCGGCGAACAAAACGTCCATCCCGACCAGCCGCGCGCTGCCCGCCTTGGACGCTAGCTTGAGATAGCTGCTGTTGGCATAAACGGCGCGGCCGCGAGTATCGGTCACCACCAGCGGATCGCCCAGCGCATCGACAAGGGTATCGAAGAAAGCCCGCTCGTTGTTGCCGCCGTTTGAAACCTGGATGAGGCCGGATAGCAGAACAAGTGCAGCCAGAAGGCCGAAACCGGCGAGCAGCGCACCCGGAACCAGAAGCCACAGTGGATGAGTTGCGGCATACGTCCTCAGCGCAAAGATCACCATGACGGCGACCAGAACGGTGATCAGAAGGGCAATGACCGCCCGCCCGCCCTTGCTGCCAAAGGCTGCCGGCGCCACCAGCTCACCTCTTCCTGGCAAGTTCTTGTCGATCATCAATGCCCACCCCGAATCATGTTCAGTATAGGGCAAACTGATGGCAACGGAATCGCTCGAAGTGTGTTTCAGTATGGTCCTTTACAAAAGCCGCTGGGACAGCCAGACTCATCCGGGTGGGTAGGGGCTGACACATTCAACACCGCATGGAGACCAAAAAATGATTCGCAATACTTTCATCGCCATCGCCTTCGGCCTTACCGCTGCAGCAGCAACCGCGCCGGCCGCAAGAGCCGATATCGATATCGATATCAAGATTAACCTCGGTTATGGCGGCCACTACGGCAACAATATCTCGTGCCAGAATGGCGGGCGCATCGTCGACAGGCGCTTTAACCAGGTCAGCATCCGCAATT
>JANLTS010000331.1:0-4636 GCA_031363045.1 Hyphomicrobiales bacterium | reverse complement strand
CGAGAGATAGCCATCGGCCCCGTAGTTCACCTCAATCCAAGAGGCATGGCCCGCAACCGCCTCGTCCATGGCGTTGTCCATGACTTCGGCGAAGAGATGATGCAGCGCCTTCTCGTCGGTGCCGCCGATATACATGCCGGGGCGGCGGCGCACTGGTTCAAGGCCTTCCAGCACCTCGATGTCGGCAGCTGTATAGCTCTCTTCACCGCGCGACTTCGCAGGTGCCGTGTTTTTGGGCTTCGGCGCCACGGGCAGATCGTCGAAGAGATCGTTGGACTTTGCGGCTTTGGCCATACCCGTTCCCGAATCGTTTCAAGGCTGAGTATCGCCCCAAGGGGGTGACTGGCAATACTTGACTTTGAACCGGCAATGAGGCCCCTAGCTGGCCCTATGCCGGAACCCGTCATCATCGCCAATCGTCCGTTCTGGGCCAGGATCAGTGCCGTGTTCTGGCTGATCGAGATTGTGGTGGGCCTGAGTTTTGCTGTGGGCGGCATCGGCTACATCGGATCGGGCGAAAACGGCGTGGCGCTGGTGCTGGTCATATGCGGCCTGATGCTGGCAGGCGTTGGCGTGGTGCTAGCGGCAACCTCGCTCCGCATTTGGAGGTTGAAAGGTCCGGCCATCGAAATGCGTGATGACGGATTCATCGACCGGCGCATTGCCGATCAACTGATCCCGTGGCCGGCCATCACCTGGAAAGTGGTGTTCAACAGCCGCGCCTACAGCCTCCAGATCGATGTCCGGTCGCCCGAACGCCAGGCGCTCAATGTCCATTGGGAGCAACACCTGATGGGCCGCTCCAACCGCCTGTTCAAATACCCCGAACTGACCGTGGTGACGCTGGGGACAGGCCGCACAGCGCATCAACTGGCGGAGCTTATGACGCGGTTCAAGCCGCAGGGCCAGCTCCACACTGCCTAATTCAACGCCAGACTGCTTGACAATCCGGCAAGAGCGGCGTTTCCTGACAGACAACAAAGTTGCTCCGCAGAAAACGACTCAACTGGGGGCAGGCCGGCCGCTGCGGGGAAAATAGCGGGCCTGCGGGAGGGAAACCAATGTCTGACCTCGATCAGAGGATCGAGGCCATGTACCGTGGCGATGTCCGCGGTGCTTGGGCCTTTGTGATTGCCCTATGGGTGGTCGTCCTCTTTGTACTCTTCATGTCATGGCCACATATTCCCGACGGCGGGGTGCGCATCGTTGTGCTCATCGCCGCCGCGGCCGTGTTGATCTTCAACACCGCGTCGATCGCCGCCATGGTGAAAAACTATGCCAGCGACAAGCACTTCATCTACGGGCTCGACATCAAGACGCTTGATGAAGCCAACAAGAGAAAAGGCTGAGGGCAGCAACCATGGCAAAATATACACCCCCCGAACAACCAAAGGCGATGCAATGGTTTGACATTGCCGTCGTCGTCGGCGCCATTTTCCTCGCCCTGTGGTTCCCGCTTTACATGGGTTGGGCCGGAAACTCCAAAGTGATGGAAGTCGTAGCCGATCCAACTTGGGAAACGCTGAAGCAATCGCCTGCCCAGGTCGAGCAATGGGTCAAGCTCGGCTTCGCAGATGCGGCTGCCGCCCATGACATCATCCAGAACAAATGGGATTACACCATCAACTGGTTGCAACTCATTCTGCTCACCGTCGCACTCGTTGGTTATTTCGTCTTTCTCTTCAAGGCCTCCGACAAGGAGTACCGCGAAGTGATCGATGAAAAATTTGGAAAGAAATGAGGTTGCGCCATGTGGATGACAATCGCCAACATCGGCTGGGCCATCTCCGCGGTTCTTGGCCTGTGGATGCTCTATGACTGGTTCAAGACCGACACGAGCTATTCCGAAGAAACCCTGACGTCGTCTCGCGAAGGCGAGATCGAGGCCATAACAGAAACCCATAAGGTCTGAGGCGGCGGCAATGGCAAAATCTGCTTCGACAACTGCAACAACCAAAAACGTTTCACTGCTGCGCGTTCTGGGGCCTGCCCACGTCTGGGCACTTGGCGTCGGCATCGTGCTGGTGGGCGAATATACCGGCTGGAACTTCTCCGCCGACAAGGGCGGCACGCTTGCCGCCCTCATCATCTGCTGGGTGGTGGGGCTTCTCTATACGTCCGTCGCCATGATCGACTCGGAAGTGACCTCGACGGTTGCAGCCGCAGGCGGTCAATATGCACAAGCCAAGCACATCGTCGGCCCGCTGATGGCCTTCAATGTGGCGCTCTACCTGGTGTTCGCCTACACCATGCTGGAAGTGTCAAACGCCATCGTCGTGGCCGACACCATCAAGGCCTATGCCGGTGAAGGTTTCACCGACTGGCACTACAGGGGTATCATCGCCACGATCATCGTGGTGTTGGCGGCGCTCAACTATCGCGGCGTTCTGATGACCTTGAACATCAACCTCATCATCACCGCCATCGCCTTCCTCGCCATCATCGTTCTGTTCTTCTCGGTGCAGCCGTGGAGCCAGGGCGCGGTGTTGAAGCTCGGCGACATGGTGACGCCGGAAAATGCCCTGCCCTATGGCTGGATCGGCGTCATTGCAGGTTTCCATTGGGGCATCTGGTACTATCTCGGCATCGAAGGAACGACGCAAGCCGCCGAAGAAGTGCGCTCGCCTGCCCGCTCGCTGCCCTATGGCACTATGGCGGGCATGATCACCTTGCTGATTGGCGCTTCACTCACCTGGTACATCTGCGCCTCGCTGATGCCGTGGCAGTATTTGGGCTTTACTTACTTCCCGCTGCTCGACGCCGGCAAGCTCACGGGCTCTAAATCTCTTGAGATGCTGATGTTCGCTGCCACCGTTCTTGCTGCCACGGCTTCGGCCAACGGCTGCATCAACGACGCGGCGCGCGCCTGGTTCTCGCTTGGCCGCGACCGTTACCTGCCAACATGGTTCTCGGCCGTGCATCCCAAGTACCGGACGCCCTATCGTTCGATCGTCTTCCTTGTGCCGATTGCGCTGGCCTTTGCCTTCACGGCAAATCTCGGCCAGGCGATCACCTTCTCGATTCTCTCGGGCGTGCTGCACTACACGTTCATGAGCCTCAACATCGTGATGTTCCGGAACAAGTGGCCGCTGGGCTCGATCCGGCGCGGATATACCCATCCGTTCCATCCGCTGCCATCGATCGTCCTGTTCATCCTATGTGTGGTGACGTTCTTCGCCATCTTCCTCGGCTATGGCGCACAGCTCACCGCCATGGTGATTTTCTATATCATCATGTCGCTGTGGTTCCATTTCTACCGCTACCAATATGTGCGGCGCGGCGAACAGTTCACCATGCCGTGGCCGAAACCCAAGGGATACTGAAGCCTGGCATCCGTAGGATCGGATGGCCCGCCCAACTGGCGGGCCATTGTTTTGAGACATCATGTGGCAAACAATTCTTGGTATTCTGCTAACCGCGGTGCTCGGCACTGTGTTGGGGCGCAGGCTTTATCTCCGGCGGGAAAAACAGAAAGCCGCTCCCTTGACGTTTTTCAAGGATGCGGCGGAGCTTCTCGCTGACGCGGCAATTTCACCGGGCGAAGCCGCCGGGACGATGGTGCTTAACGGATACTTCAACGGCCAGCCGGTGCAGGTCAAAGCCGTCACCGACACGCTGGCTCTTCGCAAGTTGCCGAGCCTGTGGCTGATGGTGACATTGCCCGGCGCGCTTCCGCTTGTGGCGACATTTGACCTAATGATGCGGCCGGGCGGGCCGACGACGTTTTCGAACTTCGATCACTTGCCGGCGACACTCGCGACTCCGCCTGACTTCCCGTCCAATGCGGTGATCCGCAGCGACGACCCAGGCGGGGTTGTTCCCAATCATGTGGTGGCGCCGCATCTGCAACCCTTTTTTGAAACCAGCGCCAAGGAACTGCTGATCACACCCAAGGGTTTGCGCATGGTGGTGTTGTTGGCCCAAGCCGACCGGGCGCGCTACGGCGTGTTGCGGCAAGCAGACTTCGGTGATCAGATACTGGATCCCGGCCAGTTGGAAGATATCATCAAACGCCTGCTGGCCTTGCGAACCGATATCCTCAACTGGCACGGAACGGCGGCATGAGCGGCAAACCGGTCAATCCCTATCTCGTGCTGGCGGCCAGCCTGGTGTTTCCGGGGGCCGGTCATGTCATCCTCGGCCAGGCGCAACGCGGATTGATGTTCCTGTTCTTTACCTTGGTCCTCGGCTGGGTAAGCCTGCGGCTGATGCCCGAGAGCGCAAGTTTCTTCGCGCGCCATGCCGGCGGTATTTTCATCTACGGGATTTCGGTTCTCGATGCCTACAAGATTGCGCGGGTGGCGTCTGAGCAGTGGAAGCGCAAGCGGAACAATGCCGCAAACACGGATTCCTCCGCGAGCTAAATACCGTCCACCTATCCGGTACCTCCGCGGCTTCGGCAGGGGCTGCAGATGCTACACGATGAAATTAGCGATATCGAACAATTGTACGGTGGTGATTCCGTTGACTTGCGCGATGATGGTGAAGGACAATCCGCCCGTGGCACCATTGGCATCCACCGCCAGGAATGAATCAGCGCCTCCCCCAGCCGGTGTTACCTGAATGAATTGCGCGAGATTGCCAGCCGTCACCACCGAGCCGGTTGCCGCAAAAATGTCCGACAGGTCGATGACAT
>JANLTS010000153.1:0-3894 GCA_031363045.1 Hyphomicrobiales bacterium | reverse complement strand
CTTCACCGCCGTGCCATGTCCGACTTCGCTGTAGACGGCAATATGGCCGCCAGACTGCTTGATGAAGCCATAGACCATGGCCAGCCCGAGGCCTGAACCCCGTCCCTGCTCCTTGGTCGTGAAGAACGGCTGGAAGACTTTCTCGAGAAGTTCGGGGCTCATGCCGCTGCCGGTGTCTGACACGGCGACCATGACATAGTGGCCCGGCCGCACGTCCGGATTCTTGTCGGCGTAGATTTGATCGAGATAGACCGGCTGCGTCTCGATGGTCAGATGGCCGCCGCGCGGCATCGCATCGCGCGCATTGATCGCCAGATTGAGGATGGCCGATTCAAGCTGCGAGGGATCGATGACGGCCATTGGTTCAGCCGCCATCAGGTCGGCACGGAGCAGTATCTGTTCGCCGATGGTGCGGGCAATCAACGGCGCGATGCCGCCGACCAATTCGTTGACCTTCACCTCGCGCGGTTCGAGTTCCTGCTTTCGTGCGAAGGCCAGCATCTGGCGGGTGAGGCCCGCACCTTTGCGCGCCGCGTCGATGGCTTCCGACAGGCGCTTGGTCGAACGGTCGTCCGGCAGTTTTCCTTCGAGCAATTCGAGATTGCCGATGATCACCGTCAGCAGGTTGTTGAAATCATGCGCCAGGCCGCCGGTCAACTGGCCGATGGCTTCCATCTTCTGGGCCCGCTGCATCGAGGACGCAGCCTGCTTCTTCTCGCTGGCATCGGTCACCTGCACAATCAGCTGCTCGATGGCGCCAGACGCATTGCGCACAATGGTAACGCTGGTATCGGCCTGCACCGTCTGGCCATCGGGCCTGGCAAAGCGCAGTTCGAGCGAGGCGCTGTCCTTGCCGCCTTGCAGGATGTCGCTCATCACTGTCAGGAAGCCGTTGCGGTCAGCAGGCAGGATCAACTGGTCGAGCGAGATATCCGAGGGTTCACGATCCATCAGCGCCCAGAACGCGGCATTGCCAAGGCTGATGTCGCCGGTTGGCCCGGCCAGCGCCATGCCGTGCATCGCCTGTTCGAAGGCGCCCTTGAAACGCTGGTTCAACGACCGTCACCGGCTGCTCGATATTGACCGACACCGGTTGATCAATGAGGCAGACCGAGCGGTCGATGCGGCCCTTGTCGCCGCGATAGGCGGTCATCGACAGCAGCACCTGGGCTGCCGTGCCATCGCGGCGGATCATCGTCATCAGCTCGGAGCGCGATGACCCCGACTGGAAGTAGTTCGGGTAGATATCCTGCACCAGCCGGGCGCGCGATCCAGCCGAAAGGAATTCGTTGAACAAGCGGCCATGCACCTCGTCAGGCGCGTAGCCCATTGATGCCGCCCAGTGCTTGTTGACCGACGTGATGCGGCCCTGCCCGTCCATGCAATGCAGCATGACCGGTAGATTGGCGAGCAGAAGCTCATAAACCTTGCCGTTCTGGTCCGGGAAGAACGGCACGATCGACGAAGCTCGCGCCTGCGGCTCGGACTTTTCGATTTTCCAGGCCGGTGCCGGTGCGGGCGCTCCTGTCCGGAGTTCTTCCCAACCCGTGAACGGCTGGTTCAGACTGGCGGAATTGACAGGCGGGTTCATCATGGTCCCTTCGGAATATCGTTACCATGATGTTTAAGTCCGCCGCGGTTAATGGACCCTTGCCCGGTTCATGAAACTTGGTTGTTCGTGACACACGTTCTGGAAACACGAGCGCCTATGGCTAAGAAGCGGTTAACGCCCGCTATGCCGTCTCAGGCCTGCCGATGGCTTCCGCCCTGATGACCGCCTCGAGCAGGCCATTGTCATCTGCGGCATCAGGCAGATGATGCTTGCTGATGCTGACTTGCACTTGCGGATCGTGTGCTCCCATCTGCGAGACAGCCTGCAACGCCGCCGCCCGCGCCATGGCTTCAGCGGCCACGAGTGCGGCGGCGCCAGATGTGAAGCTCTCGACGCCAGCCACGCCATGCACCCGGAACAGCCCGCCGCCATCGCCCTCGACAGTGACCGTCACCACCTGGGCGATGACGCCCGTTGCCGCTCCGACCGCATTGGCGACATCGAAAAACGGCGGGAAGACCACCTCGCAGCCGAGCCTCCTGCCAACTTCCCCGTAATAGACCTTAACCGGGCCGCCCACCGCTACGACCGGAACGGCGGGCGACAGCGAGACCTTCGCCAGTCCCAGTTGGCCCCGCCCGGAACACACCGCATCCACCAGCTCATGCTCGCCGAAGCTCTTGCCAAAGGCGGTATCGAGGATGACTTTCGCCGTCCGCCGCACGGTCTCCGACCACACGTCGCGGCAGAAAGCTTCAACGCGCTCCTGATCGCCCAGCCGCATGTCGCGGAAGCGCACCATGAGCTTGGCGGCAATTTCGGCGGCAGGCCCCGGCCAATTGTCCTGAAGCCCCAGCACATGCGCGGCATCCGACGGCGTGAATCCGCCGGTCTGCACCAGGCCCTTGCGTTTGAGCGAGGCCAGCGCCCGTTGTGCTGCCGACGACACCGCGATCTTGCGGATCGGCCGTGGCCGCTCACCGACGAGTGCCAGGATCTCCGCCTCGCGTGGCGTGACTTCGGCGGAAAGTGTCGCATCCGTCGCACCGAAAGGCCTGAGCACGAACTTGCCGTGCATCGAACCGCCGTCAGTATCGGCCAGATCGGCCTCCAGCATGGCGATGACTTCCGGGTAGCGCGACGCCAGAAGCGCAATCGGCGCCACGCGCTGCGGACCAACAGCGATGGCACCATTGGCACCGATGGCAATCTCGCTATCACCGCCAAGTCCGATGGTCTTGACGTCGATAGCCTTCACCATGGTGCGCCAGCCACCGACTTCGGCTCCCTGCTCGGCTACTTGCGGCCGCCCTGCCACCAGCACGCCGAGATCGGTGGTGGTGCCGCCCATGTCGGACATGATGAAGTCCTTGGCGCCGCACAGCCAGGATGCGCCGACAAGGCTGGCGGCCGGACCCGACAGCACCGTCTCGATGGGCCGCAGCGCCACCTTTTCGGCCAGCGCCAGCGTGCCATCGCCCTTGACGATCATCAGCGGGCAGACAATGCCGAGCTCCGCCATCGACCGCCGAACAGCGGAAATCAGCATGGCGACGCGGCTGATAAGCCTGGCATTGAGCACCGCCGTCAACGCCCGGCGCGGCGCATCGAGGGCCGAGGTGAGCTCGGTCGAAAGTGTTGCCGGTTTTCCGGTGAGCTTTGAAATCAATTCGCGGGCGCGATGTTCATGCGCCGGGTTACGCACCGCAAAAGCCGCGGCAATGGCGAAAGCATCAACCGGCATATTGGCAACGGCGGCTTCAAGCGCCGCCGCATCCAGTGGCCCCACTTCATCACCGCCATGATCATGGCCGCCTGCGATGATGGCGATCGGCATGCCGGGAAACGCCTTGGCAATGCCGGTACGCTCCGCCATCGCCTGATCGAAGCCGATGAGAATGACTCCCACCGCACTGCCATGCCCCTCGACCACCGCATTGGTGGCGAGTGTGGTTGAGACCGAAACCAGCGCGATATTTTCGGGTTTAAGGCCATCCGGTAACCGCGCCACGGCGGCGCGGATAGCACCTGACACGCCAATCGACAGATCGCCCTTGGTGGTAATGGCTTTCGCCGAGGCCACGACCTTGTGGCCCTCCGCCTCGATGACAGCGGCATCGGTATAGGTGCCGCCGGTGTCGACGCCGATCAGGTAGGTTTTTGACATAAATAAAACTCGCAAACTTTCCTTAGTCCCCCTCCCCCTTGTGGGGAGGGAAGTATCAGAAGCCGTCGCCGCCTCGGCAACCGCAATCGCCGTCATGTTGACGACACCGCGCGAAGTGACGGACCCCGTAAGAATATGCGCCGGTTTCGCTGTACCAAGCAGAATGGGGCCGACC
>JANLTS010000122.1:0-6995 GCA_031363045.1 Hyphomicrobiales bacterium | reverse complement strand
GGGTGTGGCAATATCGGGGCCGTTCACATGGGCCTGGCTGGCCGAGAGGCCGAAGATCAGCACCGGCACATAGAGCGGCAGCACGAGGATCGACACCAGCAAACCGCCACGGCGCAAACCAACCGTGACCGCTGCACCAATGGATGCCAATAGCGACAGCGCAACGGACCCCAGCATCATCGCCAGTGCCAAGGGCCAGATGCCTGCGGGATCGAGATTGAGCAAGAATCCCAAGAGTGGTGCGGCAATGGCCAGCGGCAGGCTGGTTGACAGCCAGTGGGCGATGGATTTCGCCAGCGCCACCATTTCGAAGGGCACCGGCCCCATGGTCATGATGTCGAGCGAGCCATCCTCATAATCCTGCTGGTAGATGCGGTCGGCCGACAACAGTACCGAGAGCAGAAGCGCAATCCACAAGGCACCAGGGGCGATGCGGGCGAGCAATTGCTGATCCGGCCCGATGCCGATGGGCAGCAGCACGACAACCGCGAGGAAAAATCCCAAGGCCGATCCGGCACCACCTCCCTGACGATAACTCAGCACAAGGTCGCGGCGGATGAGCGAGAAGATGAGCTTCATGCTGTGCCGCCCAGTTCAAGGCGCTGCTCGGGCTCGCGGCCCAAGGGCACATGCGTGGCGGCGATGATCATGCCGCCTTGGCCGAGCTGTGCCGCCATCACCCCAACAAATCGCGCCAGCGATGCGGCATCGAGGCCAACAGTTGGTTCGTCCAGCAACCACAAGACGCGCGGCACCAGCACGAGGCGGGCCAATGCCAGCCGCCGCTTCTGTCCCGCCGAGAGCAGACCTGCCGGGTAGGACGAGAGCCTCGTCAGGTCGAACGCAGCAAGTGCTTCATCGACATCGCCGCCACCCATGAAGTCACGCCAGAAGGCGAGATTCTCGTGCACGCTCAACGCGGACTTCACGGCTTCCTGATGCGCAATGTAATGCGCGCGCTGGCCGATGCTGAGATCGCCGTCACCGCCCTCGAACAGCAACGTTCCCGAAGCTGGCTCATTCAACCCGGCGATCAACCGCAACAGCGTCGACTTCCCCGAGCCATTGGGCCCCGTCAGCTGCAGCAACTCGCCGGAGCTCAAGGACAGCGACACGTCACGAAATACAGTTCGTCCGCCGCGCTCACATGTTAGATTGGTTGCCTTAAGTTGCATTACCGCCCAAATCCATGACCCCTGCGAAAGTCTGGGCCTAGTCGTCTCTGCAGCATAGGAAAGAGCGAAGTTGGATGCCAGCCTTCACTGGCACCGCAGTGTTATAGAGAAGGAAGTGCAAGGTGACACCGGACTCGAACGCTACTGCATTTCAGGCAAAGTGGGCAGGTCCCTGGAATCAAGGTCCGGCAATTTTCCAATGGCTTCGGCCTGTTCTGGTGTCAGCAACCAAACGAAACCGTCATTGCCACCTCCATTAACATTATAGAATTGTTCTCGACTCCCTTTTGACTGGATGAGCTCCGTTGCCAAAATCACAGACCGAAAAAGAGCAACTTCCCATGTGTTGAAGTCGGGTGTTGCCAATTCAGCCTGCGACAGAATTGTTACGTTTCTCCCAGCAACCGCAATGACGTACTGCTCATCTCTGTAGTCTACGTCAACGTTTCCGAGGTCTATATCGCGGGAGTTGAATGCAGGAGCCAAATCTTTCGACAACCATTGGCCAACGCCGCCTTCCGCCAAATCTTCTGCGTCGACATTCAAGAAACGAAGTGGATGGTCGATTGCAGCGCCAAAGCCTTCCTTCGAAACTCGATCTTTAAGAGCCAGAGCTTCCGAATGCGGGAGATCCGAAAAATACTGCAGGCGGTCCAATTCCTCCGCAACTGCGGTTAATGACTCAGCCATAGCAACAGAAACCTTCAGGTTCAGAATTGAAGCATGCTGAGCAGCGGCCAAAGCTGCGATGAACACTGCAATGGCGGCTGCGTGTTTCATCAGCTCATGTACTGGCCACCGTTGGCGGACAGCGTCGAGCCGGTGATGAAGCCGGCATCGTCGGAGGCGAGGAACAGCACGGCGCGGGCGATTTCGTCGGGCTGACCCAAGCGGCCGACCGGAATCTGCGGCAGGATGTTCTTTTCGACAACTGCCGGGTCGATGGCCAGCACCATTTCGGTGGCGATATAGCCGGGGCAAATGGCATTGACGGTGATACCGGCACGCGCCCCTTCCTGGGCCAGTGCCTTGACGAAGCCCAGATCTCCCGCCTTGGCGGAGGAATAATTGACCTGGCCCATCTGGCCCTTCTGGCCATTGATGGAGGAAATGCAAATGACGCGGCCAAACTTGCGGGCGCGCATGCCTTCCCACACCGGACGCGTCATGTTGAACAGTGAATTCAGGTTGGTGTTGATGACACCATACCATTGCTCCTTGGTCATCTTGTGGAACATGCCGTCCTTGGTGATGCCGGCATTGTTGACGAGAACTTCCACCGGCCCGAGATCGGCCTCGATCTGCTTCAGGCCCGCCGCACAGGCGTCAAAGTCCGAGACATCCCACTTGTAGACGGCGATGCCGGTCTCGGCCTTGAACTTGGCGGCGGCCTCGTCATTGCCGGCATAGGTGGCGGCGACATTATAGCCCGCGGCCTTCAGCGCCTTCGAGATAGCGGCCCCAATGCCACGGCTTCCTCCGGTTACGACTGCAACACGTCCCATTTGAAACTCCCCTTGTTAAATCTCTTCCTTCCCCCCTCGCGGGGGAAGGTGGATCGCGCCTCTTGGGGCGCGAGACGGAAGAGGGGTGGTCCCCACTTGGCAGATTGCCCCTCTCCCGTCATGCGTGCCGCATGACACCCTCTCCCGCAAGGGGAGAGGGAAGTTTATTTACCGTTCCAGGCACATGGCGACGCCCATGCCGCCGCCGATGCAGAGTGTCGCCAAGCCTTTCTTCGAACCGCGCCTACCCATCTCGAACAGCAGCGTGTTGAGGACGCGCGCACCTGAGGCGCCAATCGGATGGCCGATGGCAATCGCACCACCGTTGACGTTGACGATCTCCGGGTTCCAGCCCATGTCCTTGTTGACGGCACAGGCCTGCGCGGCGAAGGCTTCGTTGGCTTCAACCAGATCAAGATCCTCGACCTTCCAGCCAGCCTTCTTCAGCGCGGCGCGCGAGGCCGGGATCGGGCCGGAACCCATGATTGCCGGATCGACACCGACGCTCGCCCATGAGGCGATGCGGGCCAGCGGCGTGAGGCCGCGCTTTGCCGCTTCCTTCTCGCTCATCAGGATCACCACGGCGGCGCCGTCATTGATGCCGGAGGCATTGGCGGCGGTCACCGAACCGTCCTTGGAGAAGGCGGGGCGCAACTTGCCGACCTGTTCGAGCGTCACGCCCTTCTTGATGTATTCGTCATCGGCCACAACCACATCACCCTTGCGGGTGGAAATGGTGACGGGCGCAATCTCGTCCTTGAACTTGCCAGCGGCCTGGGCTGCTTCGGCCTTGTTCTGCGAGCCAACCGCCAACGCGTCCTGCATGTCGCGGGTAATCTGCCATTGCCTGGCGACGTTCTCGGCGGTGGTGCCCATGTGATAGCCGTTGAAGGCGTCCCACAATCCGTCCTTGATCATCGTATCGATCAGCGACCAGTCACCCATCTTCACGCCATCGCGCAAATGCGCCACGTGCGGGGCCTTGCTCATGCTTTCCTGGCCACCAGCGGCGACAATGTTGGCATCGCCACTGGCGATCTGCTGCATGCCAAGCGCCACGGCGCGAAGGCCCGAACCGCACAGCTGGTTCATGCCCCAGGCCGGGCTTTCGGTGGCAATGCCGGCATTCATGGCGGCCTGGCGGGCGGGGTTCTGGCCCGCACCGGCGGCGAGCACCTGACCGAGGATCACTTCGTCGATGTCGGAACCCTCAAGCTTGGCGCGCGCCATGGCGGCTTTCAGGGCGATGGTGCCGAGTGCCGATGCGGCGAGACTGGCCAATGCGCCATTGAATGATCCAACCGGCGTGCGCGCTGCCGAGACGATGACGACCCCATTACCAGACATGCTTTTCTCCTTGAGCAATCGTTGACGTGCTTATGCCCTCCATACCATCATTTGTGCAATGCGACATAGGTCTGGATCGGGGTGCCTCAAAAATTTTTGCGCTTGCAATTGTGCAGTGCGGGGGGCAAGCTTTGAGGGCAGGTAGAACCATAAAAGTCCGGTCAAAGGCTGAGGTTCTGGCGAGGAGGAGTAAGTTCGGTGAGTGACGAAAAAGCGACGCCCAAGAACGCGGTTGTCATCAAGAAATACGCCAACCGGCGGCTCTACAACACCTCCACCAGCACCTATGTGACGCTCGACGATCTGGCCGTCATGGTCAAGGGCGGCACGGATTTCCTGGTCTATGACGCCAAGTCCGGCGAGGACATCACCCGCTCGGTACTGACGCAGATCATTTTCGAGGAAGAGAACAAGGGCACGAATTTGCTGCCCATCAACTTCCTGCGCCAGTTGATCCGCTTCTATGGCGACAGCATGCAGGCCTTCGTGCCGGGTTTTCTCGAGTTCTCGCTCGACAATCTCGGCAAGGAACAGGACAAGATGCGGACCCAGATGATGGAGGCCTTCGGGGCCGATCCGTTCAAGGCGATGCAGGATACTGCCAGCCGCAACATGGCGATGTTCAACGACGCCGTGAAGATGTTCAACCCGCTCGCCGCCATGGGCGGAATCCCGATGCCCGGACTGCAACCCGGCGCCGCTCCGCGCCCGCAGGCACCTGCGCCATCGTCAAAAGACGATCTCCAGGTCCTGAAGGACCAACTGACGGCGATGCAGCAAAAGCTGGATTCAATCGCCGGGAAGTGAGCCGCTCTAACGGCGTTCACTTGCATTCGTTGCCGTCTGTACCCTATCCCGTCTGGCGCTGGATTGTGTCGCTCAACAGATCGGCGTAGCTCGGTTCGGCTGGTGGCTGGGATTCGGGAATCTGGCGCTTGAAGGCATTGTCGAGCGCCGCGATCGCTTGCCGGAGTTTCGCCAGTTCGCCGATCAAACCATCCTCGAAGACCGCCACGGATTCCGCGGCGGGCGGCGGTTCGTCCGCCGGCATTTCGGTATCGTTGCTGGCTGAGACCTCCATGACCGCGGGTTCGAAGGCTTCCGGCTCATCTTCCAAATCTGCGGATTCAAGCTCAACCGGCTCAGGTTCGACCAAAGCTTCCGATGAGAGGGCGAAAACCTCGAGTTCCGACTCCTGCTCGGCGGCAATTTGCATCCCGGTATCGAAGATCAGGCCGGCCTCGCCGTCAATGTCATCGGAAAGCCAGGCGGCTTCCGACGGCAACATGAAGGGAACAGCGTCCTCGGGCCGGAATTTTTTCGCATCTGCGGCTTCGGCCCAAGGCAGGCTGAGGCTGGCCTCGCCAAACAGATTGCCCTGTAGCAGATCGATGCCCCATTGCCGCAGCAGTGCTGCATCAGCCTCCGTCTCGACCCATTCCGCCACCGTGCGGATATTGAAGTTGTGCGCCAAGTCAATCAGTGAGCGGACATAATACTGGTTGTCGGGATTGCCGGAAAGATTGCTGCAGAAGGTGCCGTCGAGTTTGAGAATATCCACCGGCATGGCACGCAAGTTACGGAATGAGGTATAACCGGCGCCGAAATCGTCAATGGCGACGGCGCAGCCGAGCTCGCGCAATTGCTCGACGAAGCGAATGGTCTCGCGCAAGTCGCCCAGCGCCACCGTCTCGGTGATCTCGACAATCAGCCGGTCGGTGACGTTGCGGTTCGATGCCAGAATCTCGATAATCTGCGGATACCAGCGCGGATCGGTGGCGGTCGTTCCCGACACGTTGAAGGAGAGTTTCGCGTCCTGGAACTTGTTCAGCGTCGTCACCGTCATCTGCACCACGGCGCGATCAATGAGGCGCACCAGGCCGAGCTTTTCGGCAATCGGGATCAGGTGGCCGGCGGCAACAATTTCACCGGCCTGGTCGGTCATGCGCAGCAGTGCTTCATGGAACGCCGGAGCGCCGCCGGCAGCCGGCACCACCGGCTGGAAGGCCAGGCGGAAACGATCCTCGCGGAGACAGCGGACGATCTCGGTGGCGCTGTGGGCGTTGAGTTGGCGTTCGGAATAGCGCTGTTGCGACGGGCGATAGACGACGTAGCCGTCGGACGGCAGCTTGCGGGCCTGGGTCAAGGCCTCTTCAGCGCGGGCGACTGCGGTATTTGCGTCGGCGGCGTGTTTGGGCAAGATGAGCGTGCCGATCGACAGGAGGGCCCAGACAGGCCCGCGCTCGGTTTCGATGACACTTTCGCGCGCCACGCTCAAGAAGCGCTCGGCGGCCGTGATCAACTCGTCCTCGCCGCAGTTGTTGAGAATCAAACCGAACTTCGAGCCGGAATAGCGCGCGATGGCATCGCCGGTGCGGACCACCTGGCGGAGCCTCCGGCCCATGTTGATAATGACCTCGTCGGCCACTTCGAAACCATAGGCATCGTTGACGACCGAGAGGTTGTTGATGGCGGCAATGACGAAGGCGCAATGGGTTCCGTCGCGAGCCGCCACCGTCATGGCGCCCCCTAAGGCCTCCATCATGCGGCCGCGATTCATCATGCCGGTCAAGGGATCGCAGTTGCCGAGGAAGCTCAGGTGCTGGTCGCGCATGTGGCGGTCATCGATACGGCGCACAGTGCCCAGCACTTCAGTGGGCCTGCCATCGGCGTCGCCGAACCAGCGGCCATGGTCCTCGAGCCAGACACTGGCACGGCCCATGCGGCCCTCGGGGCGGAACTTGTATTCGATCTGGAAGGCAACACCCGAACCATCGTCGCTGATGGAATTGCGCATCACCGTGTCATAACGGCTGGTGAAGTTGTCGGGATCGAGGAAAGTGGCAAACCCCCGTCCGCTGCAATAACCGCGCGGATCGCTGCCCAGCACGTCGATGGCGTTGGACGACCAGACGATCTCGTCGCTCTCGATGTTCCAGTGATAGATGGCAAGGCCGGAGGCTTCGAT
>JANLTS010000118.1:0-1755 GCA_031363045.1 Hyphomicrobiales bacterium | reverse complement strand
CAGCTAACAATTGCCGAGAAATTGGACTTTGTGCAGAAGTAAGAGAGGGAAAAGCTTTTATCGATGTAAGCGGATTGATTGGCAAGTCGAATACTACAGATGTGATTGGTGAGATTACCGTAGTTACGAAACAACTACTGGGTGCTGAGACCCCTGAGTTTCGCGAAGCTTTGGCAGCGAATAGGGAGTTGTTAGCTACACAACTTGGAATTACTGAGGATGCGTTTGATCGCGCTATTACGGGCATTAAAGACGCCGAAACTACACTGAAGAACATCGAGAAAATGCAACGACAGATACAATCTCCATTCAAACAGTAGTTTGCGCGACAGTTTACTTGAAATTGCGTGGCATTGCAGTGCCACTCCACTTAACTCGCGGTTGGGGAACACTTTCAAGTCAAGCTGACTTCTGGCTTTCGCCAGAATGACGGGAATGGGGAAAGTCCAAGAGAGGCCGAGTTACGGTGCCAGTGCACTTAACTCTTGAGTCAGGGGCGCTTCCAAGTCTATCTCCTCAGCTTTCGCTGGAATGTCGGGATTCCGGCGACAAGGCTTGACTACCCCCTTTGTTGATGCACTTTCGAGTCAAGCTGGTTCCCGACTTTCGCCGGACCGACTGGAGTGAGGGCGAGAGGTTTGACCAGCACATGACTGGCGAAAGGGTGAGGGGATTGCAGTGGAGTTCTCATACGATTTTTGGCCAGACCGCCTGAACCCTTCCGGTCCGGCGCTCAAGAAGGAAGCGGGGCCCCGATTTTCGCCGGAGTGACGGGCTAATATAATCCGTGCCTACTGATCCAGCACCTCGAAATGTGCCTCCGTCGTGATGCCGTTGTTGATCGGCAGCATATCCTGCGGGCAGGCGGAGAAGACCACGAGGGCATCGATCTCGGCGCGGAACACCACGTAGTCGCCGGGCTTGCACAGGCAATTGCCCCACTCGAGCGTGCCGTCGGGATGCCACGGAATGTTCATGAACAGGTTGAGCGAATCCGGCGTGTAGGGAACGAAGATGCCAAGCTCGGCCAGCCCCGCATGCATGTTGTCGCGGCAATTGTCGTGATAATGCGTGCAGCCGAGGAGGCCGTAGCGCTCGTTGTCGCACGGCGCGATCAGCGTGTCGTGGCGGCCGGGCGAACCATCCTTGGTGAGCGTCAGGATGGGCCTGCGGCGGTTGGTCACCATCTTGTCGCCCTCGACGGGATAGAGCCTGGTCCAGAAGGCGCGGCAATGTTCCATGCCCATGTATTCGCGCAAATCCCCGGCGTTGAAGGCCCACAGATCCACCACCTGATTGCCATGGGTGTTGACGATCTTGACCGATTGACCCTTGTTCAACCGAATGGCCTTGCCCCGGCGGGCCGGAATGGTTTGTAATGCGCTCAACGAGACCTCCTGAAACAGACGATAGGACTTCATAATGAAGATGGACCCGCGCTACCAGCCCGTCGATGCATCGGTGACCCCGCGTTTTTCAGGTATCTCGACCTTCATGCGCACCCAGCGTCACAAGGTCTCGACCGAGCTCGATATCGCGCTGATTGGCGTGCCCTTTGATCTTGGCGTCAATTACCGCACGGGTGCGCGGCAAGGGCCATCGGCGGTGCGCGAGGCCTCGCGCCTGATCAGGCGGGTGCATTCGACCTCCGGCATCGCACCTTATGACCTGTGCAACGTCGCCGATATCGGCGATGCGCCGGTGAACCCCATCGACCTGTCGCGGTCCATCAAGATGATCGAGCGCTTCTTCGAG
>JANLTS010000095.1:0-6009 GCA_031363045.1 Hyphomicrobiales bacterium | reverse complement strand
CCTATTCGCTGTTGACCCGCAGCCAGCGCATCTCGCATGAAAACTTGCGGCTCCGTGATCGCCAGTGGCTTGGTGGTGCTGAGGACTGGTTCCAAACCCAGGCGGATGGCACTACGGGCCGGGCGCCGATGTTCGCGCCCTTTCGTGTGCGTGACATGCTGCTCAACAACCGCGTCGTGGTTTCGCCGATGGCCCAGTACAAAGCCATCGATGGCTGCCCGACAGACTGGCATTTCGTCCATTACGCCGAGCGCGCCAAGGGTGGCGCTGGCCTCGTCTATACCGAGATGACCTGCGTTTCGGCTGAAGGACGCATCACCCCCGGCTGCCCCGGCCTCTATGCGGCCGAGCATGAAGCGGCATGGAAGCGGCTTGTCGATTTCGTCCATGCCGAGACGGCGGCGAAAATCTGCTGCCAGATTGGCCATGCTGGGCGGAAGGCTTCGACGCAAGTCGGCTGGGAGGATGCCGATCAACCATTGCTCAGCGGCAACTGGCCGATCATCGCGCCATCGCCGCTGCCGTGGTCGCCGCGAAACGCCATGCCGAAGGAGATGACACGCGCGGACATGGATCGAGTCACGGCGGAATTCGTCAGCGCAACGCAGACGGCCAAGCGTGCCGGTTTCGACATGATCGAATTGCACGCGGCACATGGTTATCTGATCTCGAGCTTCATCTCGCCCAAATCCAATCAACGTAGCGATGAGTATGGCGGCAGCCTCGAAAATCGCATGCGCTATCCGCTCGAAGTACTGGCCGCCATGCGCCAGGCATGGGGACCCAGAAAGCCGCTGTCGGTCCGCATCTCGGCCACCGATTGGGTGGGAAGCGATGGAGTGACGCCTGATGACGCGGTGGAGATTGCCCGGATGTTCGCTCTTGCTGGCGCTGACATCATCGATGTCTCAGCCGGGCAAACGTCAATTGATGCGCAGCCAGTCTATGGCCGCATGTTCCAGACGCCGTTCAGCGACCGCATCCGCAACGAGGCCAAGCTCGCCACCATGGCGGTGGGCAACATCACCGAAGCCGACCAGGTGAATTCCATCCTGCTGGCCGGCCGCGCCGATCTCGTGTGTCTGGCGAGGCCGCATCTGGCCGATCCCTACTGGACACTGCATGCCGCTATCGCATCGGGTGATGCCGCCACGCAATGGCCGCGTCCTTACGAGGCTGGCCGCGATCAGGCGCAACGCTTGCAGGCAAAAGCGCAGGAAGCGATACGTGCATGAGCATCATCGCTTGCGATACGATGGATGAGCATTCGGTGATATGTCGCAATCACCAATTCAGTGGCATCGCCATTTCGGGAGGCGAGATTTGAGCGACCCCCTGTCGAAGCGCCGCCTCAAGACTTGGATCAGATTGCTCGGCGTTACGCGTTTTGCTGAAAGCCGCCTGCGCGACTTCCTGCGCGTCAGGCACAAGACGACGCTGCCGCGCTTCGATGTCGTGGCGGCCCTCTACCGCCGCCGCGATGGCGTGATGATGTCGGAACTGTCACGGCTGCTGCTGGTCTCCAATGGCAATTCGACAACGGTGGTCGATGGCCTCGAGAAGGACGGACTGGTGCGCCGTACCGCGTCCGAGACCGACCGGCGCACCGTCATCGTGGCGCTGACCCAGAAGGGACTGTCGTGGTTCGAGGGGCTGGCGGCCGAGCATGAGGCTGAAGTGAGCGGCCTTCTCGACAACCTCTCCGACAGCGATCTCGATCAACTCACCGATATTCTCAAACGCATGCGAGGTGCGACGTGACCGAACTGGCGGGGCTAGCCCCCAAACATTTCCTGTGGCAGGTCGAGGCCAAGGTCGCGACCATCCGCCTCAACCGCCCGGAGCGCAAGAACCCGCTGACTTTCGAGAGCTATGCCGAACTTCGCGACACGTTCCGTGCACTGACCACCGCGAGCGATGTCGATGTGGTGGTGTTCGGCTCGAACGGCGGCAATTTCTGTTCGGGTGGTGACGTGCATGACATCATCGGTGCCCTGGTCGGCCTGCCGATGAAGGACCTCCTCGCCTTCACGCGCCTGACCGGCGATCTGGTCAAGGCGATGATCGCTTGCGGCAAGCCGATTATCGCGGCGGTTGATGGCGTGGCGGTAGGAGCTGGCGCAATCCTGGCGATGGCATCTGACTTGCGGATTGCCACGCCACAAGCGAAATGCGCGTTCCTGTTTACCCGCGTCGGCCTTGCCGGTTGCGACATGGGAGCATGTGCCATGCTGCCGCGCATCATCGGGCAAGGCCGCGCCGCCGAACTTCTTTATACGGGGCGCGTGATGACGGCCGAGGAAGGCCATGCCTGGGGGTTCTGGAATTCATTACATGCGCCGGAGGCATTGGAAGCCGAAGCCCAGGCGCTGGCACAGCGTCTGGCCAGCGGTCCGACGTTTGCGCATGGCATCACCAAGACGCAGCTTAATCACGAATGGAACATGGGGTTGGAACAAGCCGTCGAGGCTGAGGCACAGGCGCAGGCCATCTGCATGCAGACCAAGGATTTCGAACGCGCCTACAAGGCTTTTGCCGCCAAGCAGAAGCCGGTCTTCGCCGGTGATTGAGAAAACGAATTTGAACGGATGACCGCATGGCCGATCAAACATTCCTGAACTGGCCGTTCTTCGAGGAGCGCCACCGCGCGTTGGCGGCGGCACTCGAGCTGTGGTGCGGTCAGCATCTGCCCGTGGACCACGGCGATGCTGATGCCGCCTGCCGCAAGCTTGTGGCGCTGCTCGGGCGTGATGGCTGGCTTATGCACAGTAGCGCGAATGAGGGCGATACACTTGACGTTCGGACGCTGTGCATGATCCGCGAGACACTGGCGCGTCACGATGGTCTTGCGGATTTTGCTTTCGCCCTGCAGGGACTCGGCATGGGTCCAGTGACGTTGTTTGGTACGCCCGCTCAACGGCGCTGGCTTGAGCGCACACGTAACGGCACGGCGATTCCGGCCTTTGCATTGACCGAACCTCTGTCGGGCTCGGATGTCGCGGCGACATCGACCACGGCGTCGCGTGCGCAGGGCGGCTGGCTCATCAACGGCGAGAAGACCTGGATCTCCAATGGTGGTATCGCCGATCTCTATGTCGTGTTTGCCCGCACGGGCGAAGCGCCCGGCGCCAAGGGCCTGTCGGCGTTTCTGCTGCCCGCCGATACACCGGGCCTCGTCATCGCCGAGCGGCTTGAGACCATCGCTCCGCATCCGCTGGCGAGGCTGACGCTCAGCGATGTGCATCTGCCCGATGAAGCGCTGATCGGTAAAGCTGGCGATGGTTTCAAGATCGCCATGTCGGTGCTTGACGTTTTCCGCGCGACGGTTGGTGCGGCGGCACTTGGGTTTGCACGGCGGGCCTTCGATGAAACGCTGGCGCGCGTCAAGGCGCGGCGCATCCAGGGCCAACCCTTGGCAGACTTGCAGATGGTGCAGGGCCATCTCGCTGACATGGCAGTTGAGATCGATGCCGCAGCACTCCTGGTGTATCGCGCTGCCTGGACCAAGGACTCAGGCGCGCCCCGCGTCACGCGCGAGGCGGCGATGGCGAAGTTGCAAGCCACGGAAGCCGCCCAGCGGGTGATCGATATGGCAGTGCAGCTGCATGGTGGCGACGGTGTGCGCCATGGCAGTGTGGTTGAACGGCTCTATCGCGAAATTCGCGCCTTGCGCATTTACGAAGGTGCATCTGACGTGCAGCGCGTCGTCATCGCCCGCAGCGTGCTGAGTTAGGAGGTGGTTCGATGATACGGCAATTGCTTTTTGGCTCGAACGTCCTCGCACCGCGTGAGCGGGGAGAGGAAAGGGGCCCACCGCGTAGCGGTGGGATAGGAGAGGGGCAACCGAACTCTCGCGTATGGCCCGGTTGCCCCACTCCTCCCCCAAACTTCGTTTGGGTCCCCTTCCTCTCCCCTCTAGCGAGGGGCGAGGACATCAGTGCGCCTACGACAATACGGCCATCGCATTCCTACTCATTGTTGGGGTCAGCATGAGCGACAGTCCGCATCAGTTTCTGCATCCCAAACATTGGAAGCCAGCGGTTGGTTATGCCAATGGCATCGCGGCGCGGGGCAAGATGATCTTCACCGGTGGCATCGTCGGCTGGAACGCCGCGCAGGAATTCGAAACCGATGACTTTGCCGGACAGGCACGGCAGGCGCTCGCCTCCATCGTCGAAATTCTCGCCGAAGCGGGTGCTGCTCCCGAGCATCTGGTGCGGCTCACCTGGTATGTCACCGACAAGCACGAGTATCTGGCGTCGCTCCGCGAGCTGGGCCGCGCCTACCGCGACACCATCGGCAGGCATTATCCGGCGATGGCGCTGGTGCAGGTGGTGGCACTGGTCGAGGATCGCGCCAAGCTCGAGATCGAGGCGACTGCGGTGCTGCCAGACTAAAGAGGACGAGACGCCATGCAACTAGGACCGAGCGGCCACAGCGACCACTTCACGCGCGAAAATCTTCCGCCGTTCGATCTGTGGCCGGAAATCAAGCTCGGCCATTTCCTCTATCCCGAATGGTTGAACGCCGCCGTCGAACTGACCGACAAGATGGTCGACAAGGGTTTCGGCGACCGCGTGGCGTTGATCGGCATGGGCCGCAGCCGCACCTACAAGGAATTGACCGACTGGTCGAACCGGATCGCACACGCGCTGGTCAGCGACTATGGCGTCAAGCCGGGCAACCGGGTGCTGATCCGCTCGGCCAATAATCCGGCGATGGTCGCCTGCTGGCTGGCCGCCACCAAGGCGGGTGCCGTGGTCGTCAACACCATGCCGATGCTGCGGCCGGGCGAACTCACAAAGATCGTTGATAAAGCCGAAATCACCCACGCGCTCTGCGATACGCGGCTGATGGAGGATCTTGTCTCCTGCGGCAAGCAGAGCCGCTTTCTCACCTGCATCGTCGGCTTTGACGGCACCGCCAACCATGATGCCGAGCTTGATCGGGCGGCGCTCTCGAAACCGGTGCGCTTCGAGGCGGTGCGCACCGGCCGCGATGATGTGGCTCTGCTCGGCTTCACGTCGGGCACTACGGGAGAGCCCAAAGCGACGATGCATTTTCATCGCGACATCCTGATCATCGCCGATGGCTATGCGCGCGAAGTTCTGAAAGTGACGCCTGATGATATCTTCGTCGGCTCGCCGCCGCTGGCCTTTACGTTTGGCCTCGGCGGGCTGGCAGTGTTTCCCTTGCGCTTTGGCGCCGCGGCCGCCTTGCTCGAAACGGCATCGCCTGAAAACCTGATCGACATCATCCAGCGCCATAAGGCCACCGTTTGCTTCACCGCGCCTACTGCCTATCGCCGGATGCTGCGGGCGATGGAAGAGGGAGCCGATCTCTCAAGCCTCCGCGCTGCGGTGTCAGCGGGTGAAACCTTGCCGGCGCCGGTCTATGACGAATGGATCGCCAAGACCGGCAAGCCGATGCTCGATGGTATCGGCGCGACCGAGATGCTGCACATCTTCATCACCAATCGCTTTGGCGACAGCAACGCCGCCTGCACCGGCCGCCCGGTCGATGGCTATGAGGCGCGCATCGTGTCGCCCGTGGGAGAGGACGTGGCGGTGGGCGAGATCGGTCGGTTGGCGGTGCGCGGGCCTGTCGGCTGCCGCTATCTGGCGGCGCCCGACAAGCAACGGGCTTATGTGCAGAATGGTTGGAACCTGACGGGTGACAGTTTCTGGCAGGATGAAACCGGCCACTTCCATTTCGCGGCGCGCACAGACGGCATCATCCTGTCATCGGGCTATAACATCGCAGGACCCGAGGTCGAGGCGGCATTGCTGGCGCATCCGGATGTGCTTGAATGCGCCGTCATCGGTGCACCGGATGTCGAACGAGGCCAGATCGTCGAGGCGCATGTGGTGTTGAAGGCCGGCGCGCTGGCTGACCGTGCCACGGTGAAGATGCTGCAGGATCACGTCAAGGCAATGATTGCGCCCTTCAAGTATCCGCGCAGCATCGTGTTCATCGCGGCCCTGCCCAAAACCGCAACCGGCAAGATCC
>JANLTS010000011.1:0-4232 GCA_031363045.1 Hyphomicrobiales bacterium | reverse complement strand
TCACCCTCGCGCCGATGGTCGCCAAAGGCATGCCGGAACAGCAAGCGCTGCAGATCGCCCGCGAAGTCCTCCGCCGCGTCGGGCTGGAAGACAAGCTCGACGCCTATCCCGATGAGCTTTCCGGCGGCCAGCAGCAACGCGTGGCAATTGCCCGATCTCTCGCCATGCAGCCGGCGCTGATGCTGTTCGACGAGATCACGTCCGCGCTCGACCCGGAACTGACCGGAGAGGTTCTCAAGGTGCTGGAGGACATGGCGCGCTCCGGCATGACAATGCTTCTGGTCACCCATGAAATGGGTTTCGCGCGGCGCTTCGGTTCGCGCGTGGTCTTCATGCATGCCGGCCGGATTCACGAAGAGGGACCGGCGGCGAATACGCTGGCGCTCCCCAAGACCCGCGAACTTGAGACGTTTCTTGCCGCCGTACTTCACTAGTAACTAGAAGGAGAGAAGTAAAATGAAACGCTTGGCTACGATCATCGCCGCACTGGCGATGACTTTCTCGGCCGCAACCTCGGCCCTTGCCGACGACCTGGCGAAAATCCTCGCCAACGGCGTGGTGCGGATCGGCGTCCCTGTGGACGTGCCGCCCTTTGGTTCGCAGGATGCCAACCGCAATCCAGTTGGACTCGATGTCGAACTTGCCGAAAGCATCGGCAAGGCGCTCGGCGTCAAGGTGGAACTGCAACAGATCACCGGTGCGAACCGGATTCCCTATCTCATCACGAATAAAATCGACATCGTGATTGCCGCGCTCGGAATGACACCAGAACGAGCAAAGCAAATCACCTACACGTCGCCCTATGCGGATACCTTTGATGCCGTGTACGGACCAAAGTCCCTCAGCATCGGCTCAGCTGCCGATCTGGGCAGCTACAAGATCGTCGTCACCAAGGGCACGACGCAGGACATGACCCTGACGGGCATGAATGCCGAAGCCAACTTCATGCGGACCGAGGACGATGCGACGGCGGCCACCGCCTATCTTTCCGGCCAAGCAGAACTCATCGCAACCAACAGCCTTGTCGTGCAGGAACTGCAGAAACAGAACGCCGGCAAAGAGTTCGACCGCAAGTTCATGCTGGCCCGCGGGCCCGCGCACATGGGCGTGCGGATGGGTGAACAGAACCTCGCCAACTGGCTCAATGTATTCTTGTATACCGCAGTAATGAGCGGTGAACTCGACAAGATGACCCAGAAATATCTGGGCCATCCATATGAGCCACTTCCCGCCCTCTGACACCAAATATGCCCTGGGAACATTGGCTTTTTCAAGCGAAGCGTTCCCGGGGCTGATCGTACTCAGAGGTCCAAAGCCTGCGGCATGATGACGATGTCGCGCAATGTGACATGGGGCGGACGGGTGAGCATGAACAGCACCGCCTCGGCGACGTCTTCGGACCTGATGCCGGTGTGATCGGCGACTTGGCGTGCGATGTCGGCCTCGTCTGTGATTCCCCATAGTTCATTGAGCACTGTGCCCGGGGCAATGGCACCGACGCGAATTCTGTCGGGAATAAGCTGACGGCGAAGTCCGTAGACAAAAGCGTTTATGGCGTGTTTGGAGGCTGAGTAAACTGGCTCCATGGGCAAAGCTTCATGCCCGGCGATCGAACTCGTCACGATGATATCGCCGGACTTCCGCGCCTGCATGCCGGGCAACGCGGCCCGCACCGCCCGCAACACTGCATTGACATTGACAGTCAGAAGCTGATCCCAGCCGGCGGGATCCTGACTGGCAACTTCGCCCGTAATATAGACTCCGGCATTGGCAAACAAAATGTCGAGATGGCCAAGACCTGAAGTCGCCTCGGCGACCATTCGGTCAACATCGGCCGGGCATAGCATATCGGCGACGACGACGACGGTTTCCGGACCAAGTTCGGTGGCCAGGACCTCAAGCTTCTCCGCCGAGCGGGCAGTGATTGCCACCCGGACTCCTTCTTTCGCGAGACAGCGCGCAGTCGCGCGACCGATGCCGGAACTCGCGCCGGTAACGAGAGCCGTTTTGCCTCGTAAAGTTTGACTCATGTTCAAGTTTGCCTCGTAACGCTTCAAGCACAAGTATCAACTTGCCAGCAGCGGGCCGTCCAGACAAGACAAACCCGCTCCGCATATCAGTCAGTCTGAAACCATCCGTCGTCGCCGCAAAGCAACGCCCACTATTCGTTCACTGGCGAATTGGATTCAATTTTCCTGCCAGTGCGGAGCTTCCGCGATCACTCCAATTGCTCCGGTGTGCGGTAAAGCACCTTGCCTTCTGCTGCAATCTCGACATCGACGAGATATTTCCGGATGCCGCTGCTGCTCATGCGAATGCCAAGACCGGGCTCGCCCGGAAGATGGATGTTGCCATTGGCATCGGGCACGAGATGCGTCTCACTCATCTCCCAGGCCACCGCCTTGGGCGCGAAAGGATATTCGCAGATCACGTGATCCTCAAGGCCGGCATAGGGTTGGAGCGAGGCACAAAGTGCGAGGTGCGAGGTGAAGGTGTGATTCACATAGGTCACGCCATGGGCCACGGCATAATCCGCCACGCGCTTGGCCGGTGCCAGGCCGCCGATCCGGCCGCAGTCGATTTGAATGAAGGCGACCTTGCCATAATCTATCAAATGCCGGGCCATGTGGAAATTGTGCGAGGCCTCGCCGCCTGCGACCCTCACCGTGCCGCGCCGTTGCGACAGGGCGGCATAGGCTTCGTAGGCCCCGCCGAGAAAGGGTTCTTCGAACCATCCGGCATTCACCTCTTCGAGCAGCGCGATCCGCAGAGTTGCGGCCTCGACATCCTCGCGGAAGATCTGCCCGGCGTCGATCAGCAGCGTGCCGTCTTGTCCCAGGCCCTGGCGCGCTGCCTGTAAATGGTCGCGGTCATCCTTCAGACTGCCACGGCCGAAAGGACCCCAGCCGCATTTCACCGCCCGGAAACCACTCGCCCGCGCGGCGCGGCAAGCGGCGAGCGTTTCGTCCGCCGTGTCACCAAAGAGTTGCGACGCATAGGGCAGCTTGGGATAGGCCGTCTTGTAACCGAGGAGTTCGTAGACGGGTGCGCCGCACTTGCGGCCAAGCAGATCCCACAGCGCCATCTCGATTCCGGAAAACGTGTGCGCTGCCTGAAGCAGATCCATGCATTCCATCTCGACTGCCGCGGCCAACGCCGTGATATCCCCGGGGCCATCGAGACTTCGCCCCAGCACCACGTCTCGCAGTGGCTTGCAGGCGCCATGCGACATGGGGCAGACGAAAGCCGCGATCGAGGTCAGCGGCGAGGCCTCACATTCGCCCCAACCCACCAGCCCGCCGGCTGCCACGCGCACCAGCAGCGCATCCTGGCTGCCGTCTCCAGCATCGGTCACCACTGGCATGGACAGATAGAAAAAATCGATCACTTCAATCTTCATGTGAACCTCTTCAAACGCGGAATCTTTGGAGCGCTTCTTCATTCAATGTCACACCCAGGCCCGGCGCCATGGGCAAGGGTATGCGCCCATCGACCACCGGAAGCTCAACGCTGCACAAGTCGCGCCGCAGCGCGGAGTCAGCAAGTTCGCGGGGCAGGAATTCAATGAAGGTGCAAGTCGGCGCCACAGCCGCAAGGTGCACCGAGGCGGCAATGCCGATGGCCGACTTCCAGCAATGCGGCACGACCACGAGGCCCCGGTCACGGGCATGCATGGCCACACGCTTTGCTTCCGTCAGGCCGCCAACGCGGCCGACGTCCGGCTGCACGACATCAATGGCCTTGGCATTCATGAATTCGAGGAATTCGAAGCGCGTGTTCTGCCACTCGCCAAGCGCTATCTTGACGGGCGAAGCATGACAGAGCTTGGCATAACCCTCGACGTCATCCGAGGGCAGCGGCGTCTCGACGAAATAGATATCTTCGCCGGCAAACATCTCGATGGCCCGCAGCGCCTCCTTCCAGTCGGGCCAGGCGTAAGCCACATCAACCATCAGCGTCATCTCCGGTCCCACGGCCTTGCGGATGTCGCGCACCATGCGGGCACACTCGCGGTCATCGGCGATCTGCAGCGAATTGTGGGAGTAAGGTCCTTTGAGGCAGATTTCCAGCTTTGCCGCACGGAATCCAAGCTTCTGCGCCGCCAGAGCCCGCTCACGCAGGACGCAGCCATAGGTTTCAAGATCGTCTCCCTCAGGCAAGAGCGAGGCATAGGGTGTGATCGTCCGGTTGGTGGCACCGCCCATCAAGTGCCAGCAGGGCTTGCCTTCGAT
>JANLTS010000006.1:0-5657 GCA_031363045.1 Hyphomicrobiales bacterium | reverse complement strand
GCCTTGCCTGGCAGACGGGCTTTGCCGTGAACCTCTGGCTGCTGGTCGCAAGCATTCTCGCGAAACGACGCGCGTTCGCGCCATCTGAAGGAAATCTGACATGACGCTGCCATTCACCGTCGAAGAGTTCCTGAAGGTCTTTCAGGACTATAACGCCGCGATCTGGCCTGCGCAGATCATTGCCTGGGCAATCGGGATTTCCATTCTAGCGGCACTGTTTGTCCGCAGGGACGGCATGCCGAGAATTGCCATGGCGGCGCTCGCGGTTCTGTGGGCGTTCACTGGCATCGGATATCACCTGGCGTTCTTTGCCCGCATTAATCCGCTGGCACCGGTGTTTGCCGGTTTCTTCGTTTTCCAGGCTATTCTGTTTCTCGCGGCCGCGATCAGGCCTAGCGACCTTCGTCTGTCCACCGCGCTGGCGCTACGCACAGTTCTAGGGCTGGCAATCATCTTTTATGCAATGGCCGTCTATCCTGTTTTGGGGATATGGGCGGGTCATGGGGGGATGGGCGGGCCGATGTTCGGGTTGGCACCGTGCCCGACAACGATCTTCACGCTTGGGCTTCTGGTGATCGCCCGAGGCCGGTGGGTGGTCTGGCTGTCAATCGTCCCGGTCCTGTGGTCACTTGTCGGACTGGCTGCTGCGTTGCAATTGGGTATACCGGAGGATCTCGGATTGCCCGTGACCGGGGCAGTTCTGATCGCGGTGCTGACGGCCACGGCGTTGCAGGGGCGATCGGCGCGAGGTTCAGTGCGATGATCGCAACTGAACGCGCCCTCCCTTTTCAGTGTGCTCATTCCCAGCGCTGGAAGGTCAAACGCAAACTACCGTGATACTGGCCATACGACGGAAATAATGATCACCTTTGCGTGCTTATTATCGCGAGACCTTTGAGGAGTGAGGCGGAGCAATATACCTTACTCCTTTCGAATTGTTCGCTGCGTTGGTAGCACTGAAGTGGCCACATTTTTAAGTTTGCGGGAAGCGAATTTGCTGTGAACTCTGATCGCTTGGTTGTTTATTGGAGTTGATTTAAGACAACTTTAGTTATGAACAAGAGGTTGGCGCAGTCAAGATGCACGTGGCCAGCGGCGGTGGAGGTCGTCGATCACATATGCATGGACATGGTGTGTGCCACGCTCAGCCAGATGTGGATGGCCGGGGGGCAAGTCCGAATGGTCGTGAGGCAAGTCGATTGCATCCTGCACAGGCCACATCCGCAGGACGGCAACCAGCCCAAGACCCCCGATCCCCGCCAGGACTAAAGATGCGACGCTGAGTCCTGCGCTCGCGCCGATCCAGCCCGCCAGAGGATAAGTCACCAGCCAGCAGGCGTGGGAGAGGGCAAACTGAGCGGCAAAGACCGCGGCACGATCAGCCTCACGGGCTGAACGGTTGATGATCCGTCCAATCGGCGTCTGCGTCAGGGAAAAGCCAAAGCCGATTGCGGCCCAAAGCGCGATGAGCGAAGTCAATCCGCCCACCAGCGGCACAAGCGCCACGCCAGCGACCATCAGCGCGGCGCCGCCGATCATCACGGGGCGGTCCCCCAGCCGCTCGAGCATGCGCGGCAGCAGGAATGCCGCGAGCATCGATCCCGCGCCGAAACCCGCGAATGCCAGGGCAACAGATTCCTCACCCAACCCCAAACTGGCCTGCACCAGCACCACTGTATTCACATAGACCATCGCCCCGGCAGCCGCGACCGCGGCCTCCATCACCATCAGCGCGCGCAGGCGGGGTGTAGCAATGTAGATGCGGATGCCCTTGGTCACATCGGCCCAGAAATGGCTGGCTTCTCTCCGTGCCCGATCTGGAAGACGCGCGGTGATCACCAACAGGGCCGAGGCCACGAACCCCACCACCGTGCCCGCGAACAGCACCGGAAAACTGACCACTGTTAACAGCAGGGCGGCGATCATGGGCGAGGCGAGCTGTTCCAGGTCTTCGGCCAGACGGAGCAGAGACAGGGCGTTGGTATAGTCATCTTCATTTTTCAGGACGTCTGGGATCACAGCCTGAAACGCCGGGGTGAACCCTGCAGAAGCCGCCTGCAGCAAAAAGATCAGCACATAGACCTGCCAGACCTGATCGACGAAAGGCAGGCAGGCGATTACGCCTGCACGGATCAGATCCAGCGCGACAAGGAAGGCCCTGCGTGGCAGGCGCTCGGCTACTGCTGCTGCCATCGGAGCAAGCAGGACATAGGCCACCATCTTGATCGCCAGAGCTGTTCCAAGTACAGCGCCGGCATTGTCTCCCGCCAACTGCCAGGCAAGGAGCCCCAGTGCTACTGTTGCAAGTCCTGTCCCTACCAGCGCCACAATCTGCGCGGCGAAAAGGTGTCGGAAGGTCTGGTTCTTCAGGGTTGCAAGCATCAGGTTGCACTCAGCGGTGATGGCCCGCCCATTCACTACGCGAAAATGGTGGCATAGTAACGACTGACACTGACCCTAGAGTTATCTCAGGGCGATCTGATCAGAACTCCATGTCGCCAAAATCGGAACTGTCCCCAGCGCCGGGGTCATCGACTTGCGGCTCCTCGGCGGGTGCTTCCGCTGCCTGGGGTGCTTCCGCTGCTTGGGCTTCGCTGCCGCCACCGAACATGCCGCCAAGCGCATTGCCAAGCAGTACGCCGCCAGCAACACCCATCGCTGTCTGGGCAGCACCCGCGAGGAAACCTCCGCCGCCACGCTGTGCCTGTGTAGCTGCCGGGATCGGCTGCTGCAGCGTGGTTCCCCCTGGACGGCCGATTTGCGGTACAGGACTGGATCGGGTCGACGGACGGTTATCACCGAAGAGGCCACCGAAAAACCCGCCAGACGGGCGCGGGCTCTCGGACGTCTGCGCTTCGAACTCTTCGATGCGTGCCTGAGCCGCTTCCAGCGCCTGCTGCTGTACAACAATGGTCTGCGCCATGTAGTAGGGCGCGCCCGGCTGGTGTGCGATGCGCTCGCGGATGAAGGCTTCGGATTCGGCATCCCGTGGTGCTGACTGTTGCTCCACCTCGGCGAGCTTGCTGAAAAGGCCTTCAATGGCCTGCTGGTCATTCCTGTCCATGATCCGATCCCTCTTGTTGTCCGTCGACGCAGTTTCTAGCTATTCAAACTTGCCCGCGAAGTCACGCAGCTACCCGAACATCTTGATGAAATTCAGGTAGAGCGAAAAGGATCCCACGCCGAACTTTTATTCCGGATTACTGGTTGATGTGCCCTGCATATGGCTGGCGTGCGTATCCTTCTTTCGACGATAGACGCAGTAGTGAATTGTTCGGACTGCATCCCAGAAAAGCGGCATCGGTTGTGTGGAGCATTGCTCAAACAAATCTGTTTCGGCCAGCAGCGGTTCGAACCATGTCAATGTGGCGGCGTTTGAACTTCCATAGATGACATAGCAATCATCTGCGCAGGACGAGAGGTGAGTTGCAAGATTTTGGATCACCTGGCCCATAACTTCGGGCCCAAACGGATTGTACAGGTAAACAACGAGCGGTCCGCGTGGATAGTCGTATAGCGAAGCATCCCGATGAACAACCGATGCGCCGCCAGGAAAATCCCGATTGATGGTGACCAGGTTTCTCTGGGCAATTTCCACCAATTCGAGGGCAAATTCGACGCCTATCGCGCGGTAAAAGCCATAACCGCGGGACAAAAGCAAGGTACGGCCCTTGCCACAACCAATGTCTATGAAGGTGTAATCTGAGAGTGGCCTGGGGAGGTTCTTCAACATCCAGTCGAAGGACTTCGAAGACGTCGAAACGGCCTCGGTGCCATGAATGGCATTTGGGCTTTCGATTGTCAGATATTCCAGCTGCAGTGATCCTGCCGTATCAACGCCCAGTGCTCGATCAAAGCGCTTGGAGGCACTCGCCGCGATAGAATGACGGATGTTCCGGCCGATAAAGCCGACGCTGGCTTTTAGTCCGTGCTTTCGCGCGCGTTTCACGATCTCCAGAACGCCGTGTTCCCTGAGAAGCAACACGGCCCGCTTGAGACGAGAGGCGGAATGATCTTTGAAGCCTTCCTGATCAAGCTTTGATCCGACGCCTCGGTCCTTTACCTTTTCCAGATCCAAAATCGGTGTCCTCGCCTCTGTTGCAACCTTTGACGATGGGTGATGCTAATTCGGAAAATGCAGCGCCTGTTGTCGATCAGATCGACACATGGTGAAACGTTGCACTGGTTCAACGTGGCTAAACCTTGCGCACTGCCTGCTGGTATGTTCCAGCAGGCAGCATTGAAGGTTTGGCTACACTTACATCATGCGCTTGATATCGGTGTAAGCACCTTCCGTCTTGAGCGTGAGGGTCACATCCGCCTTACCGCGGTTGCGCCAGAACCAGCCATGATTGCCGTCAAAGCCGGCTGTGAGCGTGCCTTCGGCACTCGGCACGGCGCGACCTTTCTCGTAACTGATTTCATTGCCGCCGCCGTCGCCATGGAGATCGAAGTTGACGACACCGCCTTCGACGGCCCAGGTGAAGTTCACTTGGGCGCCCTTCACCATGGTGAGCTTCACTTCCGTTCCTTCGCCCGGTTTCAGGGTGATGGATGTGGTGTCCGAGCGGGTTGCCGGAGCCTCCTGCGCATGGGCCGAGCTGATGAACAGGCCTGAGAAGATCTGGCCGAGCAGGCTGGACTGCTGATCAGGCGCAGGCAGTTCGCCCGGCTGCTGGTCCATCAACCGGTCACGCTCTGCTTCTTCCGCAAGCTGCTGCTTGATCTCGCCCATTTCGGCGAGGCCGAACGCCTTGCCGAGCCCCGTGGGATCGACGTTGTATTCGGCGGGGAGAACGACCGTCACCAGGATGGCAGCGGCCGCGACGATGGCGATGCCGGTGGAGCGCAGCAACTGCTTCGTGGTCGGCAGTTCGGCGCGAGTGGGGATGTCGGAGTTATACATGTCGTGTGTTCCTTTGTGATTGAGAGTTAGGAGATGACGTAGCCGGTGATGTGATAGCCGATGAGCACGAAGCCCGCGGTCATCATCACCGTGTTGGCGGTGTAGGCATGCCGCCAGAAGCTGTCGCTCCGGCGCCAGAAGCCCATGACGATGAGGATCGCCGCGAGTGCCAGAAGCTGGCCCACTTCGACGCCCACGTTGAAGGCCAGGAGGTTGGGCACAAGTCCGTCGGGGGCGATGTTGTACTCCAGGATCTTCGACGACAGGCCGAAGCCGTGGCAGAGACCGAAAATCAGCGTCGCGGCCTTGGTGTTGGGCTGGAAGCCGAACCAGCGCTGGTAGGCGCCCATGTTGTCCAGCGCCTTGTAGACGACAGACAGGCCGATGATGGCATCGATGATGAAGCTGTTGATGCCGATGTTGAAATAGACGCCAAGCAGCATGGTGGTGGAATGCCCGATGGCGAAGAGGGTGACGTAGAGTCCGATGTGTTTCAGCTTGTAGAGAAAGAAGATGACGCCGAACAGGAACAGGATGTGGTCGTAGCCCGTGACCATGTGCTTGGCGCCGAGATACATGAAGGGCAGGATGTTGATGCCCGAAATTTCCTGAATGTATCCCTTGTCACCCTCAGCTACGGCATGTGCCATTGCACTGAGTGACAGGACGGGCAGGATTAAGAGCAGCGCTAGCGCATGCTTCGTGACTGCAGCCCCGAATAGGGAGTGCAGCGACTTTCTGAGAGTCGTCA
>JANLTS010000698.1:0-6007 GCA_031363045.1 Hyphomicrobiales bacterium | reverse complement strand
GTGCAACTCGGCGTAGGTCATCATCCCGACTGCAGCGATCTCAGATGAGAGAGAGTTCTTGTTGCCGGCGTGACACTGTATGCCATTGCCTCGACTTTCGATTTCAACGGCAGCATCGTCGAGTGGCGAACCGGTTGGGCTGGCAATCGGCACCATCTGGTTTTCCGTGAGCATGGTCATGGTGATCATGCTCCTGCCTGCACAACACGATAGCGGCGGACACCATCCGCCGCCTTTTCCGAATCCAGGATCAGCCCCAGCTTTTTCTTCACGGTCCCGGCCAGGAACCCCCGAACGCTATGGGTTTGCCATCCGGTGGCCGTCTGGAGTTCATCGATTGTCGCACCGTCCAGTTTGCCCAGGAGCGTGAGGCATTGCTCGATCTTGGTTGTCTTCACACGCGGCGCTGGCGCTTCTTTGGCCATGTTGGCGGCTGACTTGGCAGATCTGCCGCGGGTCGACGTCTTGCCCGAGGCCGATGGCTTGTTCGTCTTCGCCGTCATCGCCGTGGTGGTGCTGGAATTTGATGTCTTCTTCATGAAGTGGAACTCCGTGGCTCTTAACACTGCGGTCAACGCGGCGTTTGCACCAACCCAAGCCCCGCATGTGGCGAGGCGAGAGTCAGGGCAGGGACCCGAAAGTGGGTATGCGCTGCCTTGCACAGCAATGCTTCCTGTGCGTCCGAAGTCGAGTGGAAAGGCAGTTTTGGTGAAGACATTCTATCGGTGCCGCCTCGGCATCATTCCGCCGCAGATTCGTTCGAGCCAATCGAGGAGTTTGGGCTATGCTGACTCAGGACGAGGAAATTGACGATGCGCTGCGCGTGGCCGCGCTCTCCGTCGCTTCATAGCCAAGACAGCGGTAACCCGCACGGCGTTTGGCGGCCATACCCTTGGCAGAGATCTTCCATTGACGCCGCGCCCAGCTTTTGCGCCTCCCTGCTAGGCTTCGCAGGCGCTTTTCGCGCTCACGGGGACGGATCGTGTCTTCTTCCATGTGCTCAGCACCTATGCAGCCCACGCCCAAAATATCGCGGTGGTCGGGGTGCTGCATGTAATGGACATAGCGAATCTCCCGCGCCTCGCACATTTCACAGGTTTCGTTGGGCTCGCCCAGCTCGTCGATGTCAACGCAGGACGATCCCTTGTGCGGGACGCCTGGCATGGACCATTTCCCTCGTCCTGAATGATCGCCCTGCGAGCTCAACGGCTGCTTCAATGGACCTGAAGTTACGACAATGCCTTCCTTAGCGATCGCAGCAGGGTTTCGGCATCCTCGATCTGTTTGAGAATATCCGGATCGCCCCTCAGCTCCTGGAGCGCAGTCCACGGGACGCTCTTCATCGCTCCTAACGCTGTCTCGAGATCGTCGGACATGCCAAACAGACGGCTTTTGTGTAGGCTCGAGTTTTCACGGCCGCAAACTGTTTTCAAGGTCCGAGAGGATAGGGCAGTCGGGCCGGTGATCTCCGTGGCAGCAATCCGCCAGATGTTTGAGGGTGTCTCGCAGCCCACGCAGGTGAGTGATCTTCTCGTCGAGTTCGGCGACATGTGCGAGCGCAATTGCCTTAACGTCCTTGCTGGGCCTTGAATGATCGGTCCAAAGCGCCAGCAGTGCGGCGATCTGGTCCATAGAGAATCCAAAGTCGCGAGAGCGTCTGACAAATTGAAGCCGGTGAACATCAGTGCTATCGTAGTTGCGGTATCCTGCCTGACTGCGCCGGGCGGCGGGAAGCAATCCAATGCTCTCGTAGTAGCGGATCATCTTCGCCGTAACGCCTGAGGCGGCAGCGGCCTCGCTGATGTTCACGATTGCCTCCAAAAGAATGTGCTTGACCTTACCATGATGGGAAGGATTATGCCAGCCAGCATCACTTGTCGAAACCTTCAAGGAGGCCGTGATGGCTGACCACTCCAAGCACGATCATTCGGGCCACAGCGATCATGCCCACCATAATCACGCCCAGGGCGCCCATGGCATGCATGATCCGCACACGCCAGGCGGCGATCCGGCTAAATCCGCCATTGACCCCGTCTGCGGCATGAACGTCGATCCGCATACGGCGACGCTGAAGGCCGATCATGGGGGCCGGACCTATTATTTCTGTTCAACCGGTTGCCGCACCAAATTCATCGCCGATCCATTGAAGTACCTTGATGCCGATCACGCCAAGGCCGCAGCCGAACCTGTGCCCGAAGGCACGATCTATACCTGCCCGATGCACCCTGAAATCCGCCAGGTTGGGCCGGGTTCTTGTCCCATATGCGGTATGGCACTGGAGCCTTTGATGGTATCGGCGGACCAAGGCCCCAATCCTGAACTCATCGACATGACAAGGCGGTTCTGGATCGGGCTGGCGATCACACTTCCCGTCTTTGCGCTGGAAATGGGCGGCCACCTGACGAACCTTCACATGCTGCTGGGCAAGCAAACTTCCAACTGGCTGCAACTCTTGCTCGCCACGCCGGTGGTCTTGTGGGCCGGTTGGCCTTTCTTCGTGCGCGGCTGGCAATCCCTCCTGACGCGCAACCTCAACATGTTTACGTTGATCGCCATGGGCACAGGGGTGGCCTGGGGTTACAGCGTCATCGCGACTGTCTTCCCCGGAATATTCCCGTCGGCATTCCGCGAGATGGATGGCTCGGTGGCTGTCTATTTCGAGGCTGCAGCCGTCATCACTGTTTTGGTGCTGCTCGGACAGGTTCTCGAACTCCGTGCCCGCGAGCAGACTTCCGGTGCCATCAAGGCACTTCTTGATCTCGCACCCAAGACGGCGCGGCGCGTGATGGACGATGACAGCGATGAAGAGATCGTCATCGACCAGATTGCCGTTGGCGACACGCTCCGCGTGCGGCCCGGCGAGAAAGTGCCGGTCGATGGACAACTCACCGAGGGCCATGTCTCGATTGACGAGTCCATGGTGACGGGTGAATCGATGCCGGTCAGCAAGGAACCAGGATCGAAAGTCATCGGCGGCACGCTCAATGCCTCGGGCAGCTTCATCATGAAAGCCGAGAAGGTCGGCCGCGATACCATGCTGGCCCGCATCGTGCAGATGGTGGCAGAGGCACAGCGCAGCCGGGCGCCGATCCAACGCCTCGCCGATCAGGTCTCCGGCTGGTTTGTGCCGCTGGTCATTCTGGTTGCCATAGCGGCCTTCGTGGCCTGGTCGGTCTGGGGACCGGAGCCGCGCTTTGCCTATGGTCTTGTCGCCGGCGTGGCAGTTCTCATCATCGCCTGTCCGTGTGCGCTGGGGCTTGCAACGCCAATGTCGATCATGGTCGGTGTCGGGCGCGGTGCGCAAGCTGGCGTGCTGATCAAGAATGCCGAGGCGCTGGAGCGCTTCGAGAAGGTCACGACGCTGGTCATCGACAAGACCGGTACGCTCACTGAGGGAAAGCCCGCTGTCACCTCGATTGTTCCTGCCGTGGGCTTCGACGAAGCGGAAATCCTGCGTCTTGCGGCAAGTGTGGAGCAGGCCAGTGAACATCCTCTCGCGGCGGCTATCGTCGCGGCGGCCAAGGTGCGCAACATTCCATTGGCCAAGGTCATGGGCTTCGACTCGCCCACCGGCAAGGGCGCCATCGGCATGGTGGACAAAAAACGCATCGCGCTCGGCAATGCCAAGTTCCTCGATGAACTTAAGATTGCCAGTGATGAGCTAGCCGCCACCGCCGAGCAGCTTCGGCAGGATGGTGCCACGGCAATCTTCATCGCGGTCAACGGCAAGCTGGCGGGCGCCTTCGCCATTGCCGATCCGGTGAAGGAAACAACGCCCGCCGCACTCGAAGAGCTGAAGGCGGCTGGTATCCGCATCGTCATGCTCACCGGCGACAACCGCACAACCGCTCAAGCCATCGCCCGTAAGCTTGGCATCACCGATGTCGAAGCCGATGTGTTGCCGGACCAGAAGGCCAACATCGTCGCCAAGTTCAAGCGCGAGGGCGGTGTCGTCGCCATGGCCGGTGACGGCGTGAACGATGCTCCGGCGCTGGCGGCTGCAGATGTCGGCATTGCCATGGGCACTGGCACCGATGTCGCCATCGAAAGTGCCGGTGTCACGCTTCTCAAGGGCGATCTCATGGGGATCGTCCGGGCGCGGCGGCTGTCGCGCGCCACGATGAACAACATCCGCCAAAACCTGTTCTTCGCCTTCATCTACAACGCGGCGGGTGTGCCGATTGCGGCAGGCGCTCTCTATCCGGCCTTTGGTCTGCTGTTGTCGCCGGTGATTGCCGCCGCCGCCATGGCGCTGAGCTCGGTGAGCGTCGTTGGTAACGCCCTCCGCCTGAAGGTGACAAAGGTGTAAGACTTGATCCGGATCAAGGTTTGCCACGTTTAGTGGTGGGAAATGACATCATGTTTTTGTTCAGAGGCATATTCTTCTTTCTACTCCTGACAGTCGGCTCGTTTATGGCCGCGGCCGGGGGAGAAGCCATTGCCTCGACGCCGATGCCCTTGATGCGACACTCCGTTGGCAATCATGACGCAGTGAAGCTGGCCACGTCGGACCATTGCAAATCAGTCGGTGTCTCTAATGGGCACGGCACAAGCCATGACGGATGTTGCCGTGACATGAACTGCGGGAGCTGCGCCCATCCCGGCATGTTCTCGCTGACATCTCTTAATGCGCCGGTCTTGCCGCCCTGCGAGAGCGCCAACGCCATGGCGATTACTCTGATGGTGGGCAGAAACATCGCCCCTGAGACCGCCCCACCAAAATCCTTCGGCTGAGCTCTGTCTGGACATTTTGAGTCCAGTTGTTCTGTCGCGCCAATGGCGCGGCAATTGATCAGGCGCCGGTGCTCTTCCGGCATACTCGAAGGAACTTGAACATGAATCGCCGTAAATTCTCCAAGGCTCTCCTTGCAGGGAGCGTCTGCCTTCCATTTACAAACCGCGCGTTTGCACCCGCCAGCGCGGCGAACGTTACAACCGCATCCCTGAAGCTCGCCGCCGTGTCGCGGAGCATCGACGTCAATGGCCGTGCCGCAACGGTGTTTGGTCTGATCACACCCGATGGCAGGCCGGGATTGAACCTCATCGCCGGTGAGACCATCAATGTGGAACTTGTGAACGGACTCGTCGAGGAGACTATGGTCCACTGGCACGGTCTGACGCCGCAATGGAGCTATGACGGCGTTCCCGATCTTCCGATGCTGATGCTCCAGGCGGGCGAGGAGCGCCGCTATGAGCTTCCCAGCGGCAAGCCCGGGACCCACTGGATGCATGCCCACACCCTCCAAGAGCAGAACCTACTCGCTGCCCCCTTGATCGTCCGTGGCAAGGAAGACCTAGCTCGCGACGAACAGGATGTGGTGGTACTTCTTCACGACTTCTCGTTCACTCCAGCAGTCGAACTCCTGACAAAGCTCAAGGCAGTCACCGGCATGGGAAACATGGGCGGCATGGACATGCAGGGCATGGATCACTCCAAGATGCCTGGCATGAAGATGGGTGACATGGCGAAGATGACCGGCAACATGATGGGCTCCGGCATGATGGGCATGGACATCAACGACATCGAATATGATGCCTATCTCGCCAATGACCGCACGCTCAATGACCCTGAAGTGGTGACGGTGGAGAAGGGCGGGCGGGTTCGCCTGCGCATCATCAACGGTGCGACAGCCACCGCCTTCACCATCGACTCCGGCGCGCTCCATGGTGATGTGATCGCCGTCGATGGGCAAGACATCGTGCCGCTCAAGACGAAGCAATTCCCGCTCGCCATGGGCCAGCGCGTGGACTTCCGAATGGCCATTCCGAAAGAGGGCGGTGCCTTCCCGGTACTGGCATTGCGCGAGGGTGGCGTTCAGCGCACTGGCATCATTCTGACCAGCAAGGGCGCAGCAATCGCCAAGATCGCGGATGCGGACGAAGTGGCCGGCCCGGTGCTGTCACTGGCGAACGAGATGGGCCTTGTCGCGGCGACTCCGCTCCTAATGAAACAGCCAAACCGGAGATTCACCGTCGATCTCTTTTGCAACATGCAGGACTATAGCTG
>JANLTS010000660.1:0-13694 GCA_031363045.1 Hyphomicrobiales bacterium | reverse complement strand
CCAGAAGACTGGCGGCGGCGAGCAACGAGATATCTGCCGACAGCACGCCGCCGGCGCGGGTCATGATCGAGCCAATGGGCTTGGCATCGACGGTTGTGAGCGCATTGGCCAGCAGGAACTCCACCCAGGAAAACATGAAGCAGAAAAACGCCGTGACGGCGAGGCCCGGCGCGATCTGCGGCAGCAGGATGCGGGTGATGAAGCGCCCGGTCGAATAGCCATCGATGCGGGCGCTTTCATCAATCTCTTTCGGGATGGCGGACATGAAGCCTTCGAGAATCCAGATGGCCAGCGGCACGTTGAAGAAGCAATGGGCGAAGGCGACTGCGATATGCGTGTCAATAAGGTTCAGGTCGGAAAAGATCTGGACGAAGGGCACCAGCAGGATGGCGGGCGCCATCATGCGGAACATCAGCAGGCCCAAGAACAACATCCGGTCACCCCGGAAACGGTAACGCGAGAAGGCATAGGCGGCGGGCACCGCCACGCTGACCGAGATCACCACATTCATCAGCACATAGATGAGGGCATTGATGTAACCCCAGTACCAATCCGGATCGCTCAGGATGGTAACGAAATTCTCGAGCGTCGGGTCCTGCGGCAGGAACGTGATGCCGCTCATGATCTCGCGGTTGGTCTTGAAGCCCATGATCGCCAGCCAGTAGATCGGGATGAGCAGCAACACCACGTAAGCGAGCGGCACGATTGAGAAGTGCTTCCTCATCGCGTTACCTCGGGGCGTGGCACGATGAAGTGGAAGAAGACGGCGGAGACCGCCAGAACGATGAGGAAATAGATGACCGACATGGCGCCGCCTTCGCCCAGGTCAAACTGGATGGTCGCGGTTTGCACCAGTTCATGCGACAGGAAGGTGGTGGAGACGCCCGGCCCGCCGCGGGTGACGACATAGGCCTCGGTGTAGATCATGAAACTGTCCATGAAGCGCAGCAGGACGGCGATGAGCAGCACAAGCTTGAGACGCGGCAACTGGATGTGGCGGAACACCGCCCAGGGCGAGGCACCGTCAATGCGGGCGGCGCGGTAATAGTCATCCGGAATGGCGCGCAGCCCCGCATAACACAGCAGCACAACGAGGCTGGTCCAATGCCAGGTATCCATGAGAAGCAGCACCGCCCACGTGACGGCGGTGCTGTTCATGTCGAGGGTCACGCCGATGGCGGCCAGCGCCTCATGCAGCAGGCCAGCCTTTGGCAGTGGCAGGACCTTCCAGAGGTAACCGACGACAATGGTGGGGGTGAGCAGGGGAATGGCCATTAGCACGACATAGAGCGATGACAGGAACCCACGGGCGGGCAGCCGCAACGCGACATAGATACCCAATGGCAATTCGATCAGCAGCACCAGCAGCGAGAAGGCGAGGCTGCGCCCAAGGGCGGCATAGAAATCGCGCGACGTCAGCACCTGCTGATACCAGTCGAGGCCAACCCAGACGAAGCTGTTGCCGGCAAATGTGTCGTGCAGGGAATAATAGGCGACGAAGGCCATGGGGAGCATCCCACACAGCGTCATCACCAGGAGCGCGGGGGTGAGCCATGCATAGGCGGCCGCGTTGTGGCGCTCAATCGGCATGTGGGTGGTGCTTGTTCATTGCGCCGATGAGGCTAGCCGAAACTCCGGGTGCCACAACCATCATTGCCGCATGCTGCAACTGCTCCATACGCAGCGATGGTCAGCCCAGCGGGTCTTCGCCGAAACGGTCCCAAAGTTTCGGGTAACGGCGTGACAGATGAGCTTCGGTATCCTTGAAAGGTGTGCCGGTGGGTTCGCCCAAAGGGGCACCCGTATAGGGAAAATTGCTCGAAGGATCGCTGACTGCGTCGATGCCGGTCTTCTTGCTCCACACATCCATGGCGACATAGGCAAATTCCTCGAACTCGCACGGACCTTCCATGGCATCGGGAATGATGTCAGCCAACTCATCCGGATTTTCGAGCGCGGTTTCGAAGACGTCGCGCCCTTGCGCGATCAGCCAGCGCTGGAAATATTCGAAGCCGTCATCGCTGGCGCCGCCGTGGATGACATAAGCCGCCCCCCAGAGATCCCAAGTGAAGGAGCGCTTGAGCTCCACCTGAAAGGCCCGCTCGAAGGCCTCGATGCCGTCAGCGCCAAGCTGGTCGAGTGCCTCATAAAGCGCGTGGAGTTGTGTTTCCTGATCGTCATCGGCGACCATGGACTTCTCGATCAAAGACCAGAAGGTAATGGGGTTCATGGGTTGCATCGAAACCGAATGCTACACGCCCGTGAACGCGTCAAGGCCTTGGACCCCAAAATGGATGGAGCCGGCACAGGGTGGGGCTGTGCCGGCTCCTAGTAACCCGGTCTGGTGGGGGATGGGGAGGGGACGCCGACCGGGCTAAACTCTCCTAGACTTTGCTTGCGCGGACCTTGCGGGTCCGTGCGAATTACTTGTTCGTGCCGCCGGCGACGATGCCGCTGGCGATGGTCTTGCCCCTGGCGAGCGATACCCAGGCACGCGGATCGCGTGGGCTTTGGCGCTTCAGGTAGGTGTAGTCCACGTCCGCCCAGCGGCGGATTTCGTTCCTCCGGTTATCGAGGATGAAGTCGCCTTCGTCCGTCGTCACCGTCAGGATGGCGTGGCCTTCGTTTTTCTCGTCCAGCACCACGGTGATCAGCAGTGCAGCGGCGGGAAAGTTCAAGCCTTCGAGGTAGCGCTTCTTCAGCAGCAGATAGTCTTCGCAGTCTCCGGCATCCGTCGGGATCGCCCAGTATTCGGGTTCACCGTAGAGATCCTGGTCCGACACAGGTGCTATCTTGCCGTTCACGTAGGTGTTGACCTGGTAGAGCAGGTTCCAGCGTTCGGGCGACATGGCGAGTTTCAGCGCCTTGGCACCACTGGCCTTGCATTCTTCCGGATTGCGGGCACAGAAATTGACGAAGCCCACAGGCGGAAGTGCCTTGCCGTAAATCTTAGCGTAGTTGGTCCTCGGCTCCTTTTGACCGGCTCCTTCAGAGATGCCAGTGGCCCCCGCCACTGCCGTCCCCATCAGAAGCCCCAGAAGTGCCGCCCCCACAGCGGTTCTGATCTTCATTGTCGCGCCCCATCGGTTTTCTTATTATGGCCACAATAGCTAAGACGCTTTGAGATGGCGTTCAGATAGGCCTGCAAATGCTGGGCTTTTGGGTAAGGAACCGTTCACCATAAGTGGCCTGAAACGGCCTCACGCGCGAGGGGTTGATTAATGCCGGAACGCCTGTTAGACACCGCGCCACCAATGATTGTGGCGTGCGGCCATGGCGGAATTGGTAGACGCACTACCTTGAGGTGGTAGCGAGTAACATCGTGGAGGTTCGAGTCCTCTTGGCCGCACCAGTCTTCGCGCCGCAAGGGCACCGCCTGGCGCGGCCGAAAGAAACTTCCGGACTTGCTGCCAGAGTTTCCAAAACATTGACTCTTTGTAAGAATTCGGGAATGTTGGATTTGGGGCCATAACAGCAATCCCTCCTGGAGGACTCCAAGATGACATTTGTTCGAATTGCAGCGGCGGCTGGCGTGGCCGCTTTCTTGAGCATGGGGACGGCGAGCGCCGCCACAATCGATTTCAGTGTTTTCTCTAACGGCAGCCAAGGCACCAATGTCTTGGTCACGCCAAATGCGACCTTCACGACCACGGACGGTATCTATCTCAATCAAGGCGGCCCGAGCGATATCTGCGCTTTCAACACGCTTCAAGGCAGTTGTCAGGAAGTCGATATGACGATCGCTTTTACCGCAGCGGTCTCGGGCCTGAGTTTTCTGGCGACCTTCTTCAACCCCGTCGATCTGGTGACGGTGAGCGTGTTCAATGGAGTCACCAATCTCGGCTCCGTCGATATCACTGCTGCCGGAATTGTCGATCTTTCGTCATTCGGCATCATCACCAGCCTGTTCCTTGAAGACAAGAGCACGGGGGCGGGTTATGCCTACAGTGAGTTCAACTTCGACATCAGAGGTGCCGAAGTTCCGTTGCCGGCTGCGCTGCCGCTGCTGGCCGCTGGACTTGGCATGATGGGGGCCGTCGGCTGGCGCCGCAAGCGCAAGGTCATCGCCGTCTGAGGTTTGGCATTTCGACATTCGACGGCCAGCCTAAGCCAGGCTGGCCGTTTCCATTTCCGGCGCCCTTGCGAGACCCTGGTGGCTCAAGCTAGAGGAGAGCCTGCAGCGGGCGTGGCGGAATGGTAGACGCAACGGACTTAAAATCCGTTTTTCGCAAGGAAGTGCGGGTTCGAGTCCCGCCGCCCGCACCAATAATCCAGTTTGGCGCATGTCCGACGAGGCCAAGAGCTGGTGATCGCCTTGTCCCCTGTTGTAAGAAACTCTGGAGATTCAGGTGTAGTCAGCCCCGTTAAGCGACGCAGAGCCAGAAATACAATACCAGCACCCGTGTTGTCCGGGAAGATTCTCCAAAAGCGATTTTGGAAGTGGCAGGTCAATGGTACCGGCAACTGCACCGGACTCGTTTCAAGAGAGCCTGACATGTTGTAGTGTTTGCACCAGGGTTTTCGGGTTCCAGAAAAAAGGTCCAACAACGAATGGTAGAGACCAGTCCTCAGCCGGTGGTCGAACAAAAAGCTGACGAAAGCCGTCCCGACTTGACGACGCGGCTTCTTGAGCAACGTATTCGCCAACAAGAAATACTGTCAGAGCTGGGTGTGATAGCCTTGCAAGGGGCAACATTCGAGAATCTGCTGAAGGATACAGCGCGCCTCACTGCCGAGGGCCTTCATGTCCAGTTTTGTAAAGTTCTGCGCCATATTCCTGAGGAAAACCGCCTTCAGGTGGTGGCGGGCGTGGGGTGGGACGAGGGCATAGTCGGGGTGGCGAGCGTAGGGGCCGATTTGGCGTCTCCCGCCGGGTATGCTCTGCGAACTGGCAAAGCCGTTATCTCCAATCACCTGGAGAACGAGGCACGTTTTCGGACGCCTGATCTTCTCGCCCAGCATGGTATCCGAAGAGCAATGAATGTCATCTTGCAAGGAGACGGCAAACCATTTGGGGTTCTCGAAGTTGACAGCCAATCAGACGATGAGTTCGTAGAGCACGATCTGGCATTCCTTCAGGGTGCCGCAAATGTGCTCGGCATGGCTATTGAGCGTGAACGCAATGAGCGCCAGCTCCAGGCCGCTCTTGCCCGGCAGCAGTACCTTGTGAAAGAGATGAACCACCGCGTAAAGAACAGCCTGACGATTGTCGTGAGTGTATTGCAAATGCAGTCGCGCGCTGCGTCTGAAGAAACGGCTGCTCAGTTTGAGGAGACTGCGCGCCGGGTACAGGCAATTGCTCGCGCCCACGAACGGCTGTACCGAGACAACAATGTCGAGAGCATGGATCTTGGCGTATACATCGAAGAGGTCTGCCAAGACCTGGACTTGTCCGTAACCAACTGTTCGTTGCTCATCGAGGCGCAAAAGGGCATCAATGTAAAAGTCGATGACGCCATATCCATTGCGCTCATCGTGGTCGAACTGATCACCAATTGCGCGAAGTACGCCTATCCATTCGGTGGTGGCGGCAAAGTGTGGGTGAGCATAACGCGCGACATAGACAGGAATATTTTAATAGCCGTTCGCGACGAGGGGGTCGGCTTGCCGAAAGACTTCGATCCCCGCAAGTCTCGGGGCTTGGGCATGCGGATTGTTCAGGCCTTCGCCAGCCAGCTTCATACCACACTCGCTTTCAACCAGCGTTCACCAGGTACGGAAGTTACACTGTTATTTCCGTTGAATGCTCACTGACCTTTTTGTGGCCATTTTTTGAAGTTTCACCAACCTTGTGGAACCAAAAGATTCGATGCTGTTAAGTCTCGAGCATTGAGCGAAAAATCAAGGCCACGTTGCGAACGATGTACGGTTTTGCCAGAAATCTCACAGCGGAAGGCAGTGCCTCTGCCACACCACTACGATGGCCCGATGTTACAATTATCTTTATGGATGGCCAGCGGTTGCGAACCGTGGCCGCCAGTTTTAGCCCATCCATTCTTCCCGGCATGTCGATGTCTGTGAAGAGTAAGTGGATTTCGGGATTTTCTTCCAGTACTTCAATCGCCATTTCGGCAGTTGATGCTTCAAAAACAATAAAACCAGCGTCAAGAAATTGTTGGGACGTATCCATGCGTACAATGACGTTGTCTTCCGCGACGAGCACTGCAGTGTTTTCGGTCATAGGAATATGTCCCAAGCTGTTTGGATCAAGACAATAACGTCGCTACCGTTCAATTCGTTCAATGAATTTGGTGATTTATGACAAAAATACAGTTTTTGGACCGCGGGTTGAGTATACATGAGAGGCATGTGGGAGCACGCATTCAATTGCATTCATAGCCGTTTGCGATCTGGGCGATGCCGTGACCCAATGTCAGCGTCGGGAGAAAGCTGCTAAAGCTGCAATTTCATTTCGGCTTTTCTAAAAAGAGAAGGTAGTCGTGAGTCGCGGGCGCCGCTTGAGGGCAGTATATGATGTCAAATCCGGTATCACCGCCTGCCGGGGGCGTTCCAGCAAGTAGGCTTCTGTGTGGGATCAGCCAGAACGTCCATTCTTGGGCAATCCACGTTTTTGTCTGCGCGCAATCAAACAGACGAGGGTTGGCAAGATAGGCCGACGCTACCCAATCGAATGGATAGAAGCCCGGAAGGCCGACATCATCATTCCAAAACTTCAACCAGTCTCGCGCCTTTTCCGTGAGGCTCGCAAAGATTGCTCCTCGTTCGGCAAACCTCTCAAGGTCCGGTCGCGTGATCATGATGCTGCTCGCTGCGTCATAAGGGATCAGCGTCACAGGAAGGTTCATCCCAAGAACTCGACTCGCAGCATCCGAATCCGCTGAAAAATTGAGATCGCGAAAAATCGGGCCGTGGCCAAACAGCGCGCCGGAACCTTTCCCCTCGGTTGGATGGAACAGATGCCCAGGCCTGTGGCCCATCACGGCAACGATCCGCGTGACGCGTCTTTGCAAATCGCGTCTGCCATCGAGTGCTGCCGCGATATTGGTCAAGGGTCCCAAGGCAAGTATTGTCAGTGGGCCGCGTTCAAGCGCAGCGCGCAGTGCCGTAACACCTGGTTCGGTCGAGGTTGTACCGGACAAAAGCGGTTCGGCATGCCCCTTCCAAACAGGAATGTCAGACAAATGATGCTGAGTCATTTCTTGGACGAGCGTCTCTACTATCTTTTCAACCACGCTCCCCGCAGCATTTCCGAAGGTCGTGGAGATGCCGGTGATGTCGAAGCCGCGTGATGCGAGCCAGACAATTGCGAAGCAGTCATCCGGGTCCGTCCGTGGCGCCGTACCGCACGCTGCATCAGTATCGATCCAGATTCGTCCAACTGGCTCCACCAGAGGGCCGCCAATGACTAGTTCAAGGGCGTCGGATGGTTGTCGACCGGTTTCCCAAAGATCGAGTTGCGTAATTGCCAACAAGAGGCCTGCAATGACGGCGACGAAGAAATAAGTAAGAAACCGCCTGATCAATGTGCTTCCTTTTTGATCGCGCCGATACGGCAATCCGGCGAAACATTCCTGCACCTGAAGGTTGGCTGTTACAAGGAGCAGAAACAATTGGTCGTTCGCTTTGCCCGCGTCTCGCTGATCTGCTGTTCATCGGCTCTGTATTTAGGTTCGCGATCAATAATCGATAAAGAAATCGCGCCTCTGTCGCGGGAAGACACGTGTCAAAGGCCACAAAGGCTTACGCATTTTCTTACACATTCAAATTTTTAAACTAGAAAAGGTTATTAATATCATATAGTTATAGATAAACGCAACGGACTTAAAATCCGTTGTCCGTAAGGGCGTGCCGGTTCGAGTCCGGCCGCCCGCACCAAGTCTATTGTACAGCTCACGTCCGATGAAGCTCTGGGCTAACACCTGACATCTTGTCGTTTCGTCATTGGCAGAATCGACCCAGCCGGTAGCCCACACGCACCATTCCGGACGTGTTAAAGACCTGGTCGTTTTCCACCCAATTCTTGGCAAGCCGAATTCCCGTGATATTGTCCGGCATCAGCGAAACAATGTTCCCGCCATGCCCATGCATCTGAGGAATGTAGAGGAGGCAGCCTTCATTGGTGCGGAAGACAACGTTCCAAAACGACCGAAAGTAGCGTGTCCTTCCATACTGGTTCTGGTAGCCAGTCGATAATCCCCGCTGCTCCGTGCCGTAAAGCAATTCGCTGATCTTGCCGGCATGTAGAATCTGTACGCCGTTGTGTTGCCCACGGGCGTGATAGAGTTGTGCGATCTTGGCGAGGTCACCGAGCGTTGCATAAAAGCCAAAAGCCATCATCGGCTGACCCTGCCGGCCATCGGCCTCGATGGTTCGGCTGGTTGGTGCATGGGCGATGCCGATGGGTCGATAGACTTCGTTGACGAGCATCGACCAGATATCTGCCGCAGGCCCTTCTTTGCTCTTCAGGAACCGGTCCATCGCGACACCGAGCAGGAAAATATCCTGATCACGATAGCGGGCAACTTCACCCGGACCCCACGGCAGATCGGGTGTCTTGAACAGCTCTGTTAGTTTCTTTTCCTCCGACGGGGCCATAAACCACGCGTCGTAGGCATCCTCATGACCCTCATAATACCCGTCCAGGATTGCGTTTGGATCACGCTTGGCGGTACCGAAGCCGACGCCGGTCGCCATGTCGAGCGCGTCACCGAAGGTGACTTCATCCCAACCCTGATGCGCGGCTGTGATCGTCACATAGTCCTTGATCTTGGCATCGAAAACCTTCGGGCCGTATGTCTGCGCCAGGCGCAGCAGGGCGGTTGCGCTCGCGGCTGACTTGGTGACCGACCAAACGCCGAAACGCATCCGGTCGCAGTAAGGCATTGGGCCGGCGGCACTCTTGCAAGGCTTGAGGTAGAGCGTATCTCTAAAAACCAGGCCGCTCACCAACACTTCTTCCTGGTCCATGAGGCTTTCAAAGTTGCGCAGCTTATCCGCACCGACCCCTGCCGCGAGTTCGTCCCAGCGCTTGATTGGAAAATGGTTGGCGCGCTCGACGGCATAAGCCGCCTTGAGCAAATCGAGATTCTCAATGTTGCCCGGTTCGTAGCGTGCTGAAACCTGCCCCCAGGCCTTGAAGTACTCAACGACAAGGGTGGGAGCAGTTTGCTGCACGATCTGAAAGCGAACATTCGAAACCTCCGTCCCGTTGTAGAGGAAGGTGGCTAGCCCAATATGCGTTTCACCGTCGAGCAAATGCACGAGAGCGAATGGGAAGGACGCGCGAGACCAGTCTCCATCACCCGACTCCGACCAGACCCGGCCCGGCTGAACGATGACATCCCAGTGGCTTCGCCCTTCGTTAGTGGAGCCATAACGGATCACGTCCTGCGATACCGGCACGAGATCGCCGCTATCCGTAAAAAAAGCGATCCTCACCGCTGGAAAAATCTTGGGATCCTTGCCAAGCACTTGGCGTGACGAAAACTTGGCCGGATCGGTCCCCATCTCCAGTTCCTGCAACATCAGCGTACCGGTGAAATCGTGCTTGGCCGTTGCCGCACTCTCAGCTGGCATGAACCAACGATTGTCGGCAAGTCCCATAGGTGCGATGGTCGAGCGAAGCTCATCGACGCCAAGCATCTGCCGGACAGTGCCGGCGATCGCTGGGTGGGCGCAAATCAGCGCGATTCCGACAATGGCTGTAAGCAAAGTTGGAAGCAGAGGCATTGATTCCCCCATGATCCGGCACGCCATATCCAAGTTGGCATTTACCAGCTTCGTGCACCTCCATAGCACAATGCCAAAGTTTAGGACAGCGGTGACGAAAACCGAGAACCAGCCACGTCGTAGTGCACTCATAGCGCCGCATTCAGCGTAATTCCGGGACGGGTCAAACTCAGAAGTGCTGCAAGCTACCCACGAGTTCAGCTCTGGCGATAGGAGCGGAAATCAGCCCGAGTAACTTACTCGTAAACTATCACACACTCAATGAACATAACAAAAAACACAAGACAAACAATTGTTTGTATCCACACTGAGCGGAATTTAAATCCGTTTTTCGCAAGAGAGTTCTGGCTCGAGTCCCGCCGCCCGCACCAACGGTTCGGCGCGGTTATGGCGCGATGCGGCCGGGGACCGTGATCTCCCGATACTGATACCTCATTCGGCCGGGCGTGCAGCAGGTGTGGCTGGCCTTTGGGTAGAGGGCGCAAGGTCGTCGTCATCTTCGCGATAAGCCTTTGGCATAACCAGGGTTACGCCAGATAGCAGGCATGCGATGGCCGCGAATATCCAGCCTGTTACTTGCTCGTTGAGCAGGACGATGCTCCAGATGATCCCGGCACCGGTAATTGCATAGCCGACTTGACTGGTGAAGACCGCTCCGGTTGTGCGGATGGCGAAGACCATGAGAACCATGCTCGACGAGCTGAGGGCCGCCACCAGAAGGAAGGCCCAGCCGTAGCCGCTGATGAGATCACTCACGGGAATGTAGGAACCGCTGAAGATCGCCATCGGCATGGCGATCAACGCCGAAGCGACAACGATGCCGGTTGTGGTGCCGATGGCATTATCGCCACTGGACGGCATGGCGGCGATCATCAGGCCCTCAACGGCATAACACAATGGCACCACAAGTGCCGCCAAGATCCACAGCCAATTGCCCCCGCCAATTGCACCGGCACCCGGCAACATCACCAGAAGTACACTGGCCAGCCCCAGGCTGAGCCCGATGAAACGCTTGAGATTCGGGGCTTCAAGCCCGAGCGCGGCGGCGACGACGAAGACAATGAAACTCTCGACGGCCAGTACCATCGAGATTACCATCGCCGGCACATTCTCCGCGGCCCAGAAAAGCATTATTTGCGGCAGGGTGCCGCCGATCAAGCCAATAAAGGCATAGCGCTGAAGGTCGGCACGGCTGTGGCTAGGATAGCGCCCGGTCACCACGGAAACCCCGATCATGATGATCGCGCTGAAGCTGAGTGTCCAAAAGACGATTCCCAGTGGGTTCAGCCGGTCCAGCATGACGATCCGCGACAGTGATGGGATCAGCCCCCAAAGTGCGCCGATCAGGAGCAGGAGGAACCCGCCCTTCAACAGGTTGATGGTTTTGCGCAGGCGCTGTTCACGTCGGTAGACAACGGACGCCATGCCAACGAAGACACGGCTGAGATTGCCCAGCGCATCTTCGCGGCGGGAAACATCATCGAGTCCCAGGTGCGCCGGGTCAAAACCCCGCGTCCCCACGGTGCGCGAAGCCGCAGCCAGCCTGTCGACCTGGCGGAGATATTCAAGTTCCTGGTCGCGCAGGCGCTTGCGCTCCAGTCCGGCATTGAGCCGGGCACGCAAAAGAACAACGTTGAAGGGTTTGGTCAGGAAGTCTTCAGCGCCAAGTTCAATCGCCCTCACGGCATCGTCCATCTCCTCAAGCGAGGAAATCACAATCGTCGGGATGTCGCGCAAGTTCGCATCGGCCTTGATGGCTTTCAGCACTTCAAAGCCATCCATGCCCGGCATGACAACATCAAGCAGCACCATGTCGATGCCGCCCTGGGCTAGCCGGGCAAGAGCGGCCGCACCATTGGGGGCTTCTTCGACATTGTGGCCAAGGTTCTTGACCGCCACTGTCATCTTCATGCGGGTCGGGCCATGGTCATCGACCACCAACACCTTTCCGCGAAACTTCGTCATCACTGTTCCCCTGCCGTTGCTGCCCGTTCAGGCAATCAATAGGTTTTTCAGGCCAACTTCAGCCCTTTGATATTCGCGCAGTGTTTCGTCCACCTTGGCCGCAGCTGCCGCAACTTCACCAGCGCGGCCATGGGCTTCAATTTCCCGGCAAATGCCCGCCAGGGCGGCGGCGCCGAAATCGGCGGCGCTGCCTTTCAAAGTATGGGCGGCACGGCGCAGGGCATCGGCATCATTGGCGGTCACCGCACGCTGCATGGATCTCACCAGCTCGGGGCCCTCATCAAGGAAGCTCTGGACGAGATCCTTGAATGCCTCGCGGTCGCCGCCGATGACCTCGAGGAGTTGGGCTAGTGCCTTTGAATCCAGCTCGGTTGGCGTTTCAGGCATCGCTTCCTCCGTCTTTCCGGGTACTGCGCCAAGGCAGGCTTGCATCGCGCGCACCAGTGCATCAACCCTGATGGGTTTACTGACGTAGTCACTCATGCCGGCTGCAATGAAGCGTTCGCGGTCGCCTTCCATTGCATTTGCCGTCACCGCGATGATCTTTGGCCGTTTGCCTTCGGGGTGGGACGCGATGATCCGGCGAGTTGCCTCTACGCCGTCCATCTCGGGCATTTCGATGTCCATCAGAATGAGGTCGTAGGACTGACGTTCGAGGGCCGCCAGCACTTCCAGTCCGTTGGCAACGACATCGGCGCTGTAGCCGAGGCGCTTGAGGATCATGCTGCCAAGCTTCTGGTTGGTGGGATGGTCATCGGCCAGCAGAATGCGGGCGGGAAGCTGGATGGCAAGTTGATCGTCCAGTCGCGGCTTCTCCACCCGCCGGTGCGGCAAGACCCGCGTAGGTTCGCCAAGTGAAATTGTCAGAAGTGAATTGAGCAGGGTCGAGGGCTTGATCGGCTTTGCGAGAACGTCGGCAAAGCCCGCGGCATTCAATGACTTTGCATCATGGTCGCCGGCTTGGCCCAATGAGCTGAGGAGAATCATCGGCATCAGTTTGGCATCAGCCAGTTCGCGGATCGCTTGGGCAAGTCCGATGCCGTCCATATCGGGCATGTGCATGTCCAGAATGGCCATGTCGAACTTGTGCCCCTCGCGCAATAGCGCCAATGCTTCTGCAGGGCCTGCAGCCGAAGTCGGCGCAATCGACCAGATCTCGCATTGCCGCGAAAGGATCTGCCGGTTGGTGGCATTGTCATCGACAATCAGCAGACGCTTGCCTTCAAGATCGGGGCGGGCCTCGTCAATGCCGACCGTGCGAATGACTTCGGCCACGGGTGCCTTTAGGGTAAAGAAGAACTCCGAACCCTTACCATGCTCGCTCGTCAGACCAATCTCGCCTCCCATCAAGCTGACCAGCCGCTGGCTGATGGCAAGGCCCAACCCGGTGCCGCCAAAACGCCTGGTGGTTGAAGCGTCGGCCTGGGAGAAGGACTGGAAGAGCCGGTCGATACGGTCGGGCGGAATACCAATTCCGGTGTCGCGAACCTTGATGAGCAAAGTGCAGTCCGCGGCATCTTCTGGCTCATCGCCGCCACGCGCCACACTGAGAATGACCTCGCCTTTCTCGGTGAACTTGATCGCATTGTTCAGGAGATTGAGGAGGATCTGCCGCAACCGGGTCGGATCGGAGACGATCCGTTGCGGCACGTTGGTTTCAATCACATATGCCAGATCGAGGCTCTTCTTGCCGGCGGCCATCGCGACCAGATCGAGAGCGCCTTCGATGCACTCGCGCAGATCGAAGGCGACGCTCTCGAAATCGAGTTTTCCGGCTTCAACTTTCGAGAAGTCCAGAATGTCGTTGAGGATCGTCAGCAGGCTTTCGGCGCTGTCGTTGATGGTGCGGGCATAATCGGCCTGTTCGGGCGGCAGGTCGGTATCCAGAAGCAGGTTGCTCATCCCGATGATGCCGTTCATCGGGGTGCGGATTTCGTGGCTCATGCTGGCCAGGAACTGGCTTTTGGCGGTGGTGGCGCGCATCGCCTCGTCGCGCGCCTCGGCCAGGCTTTTCATCAGGTCACGCGGCTGTTCCGCCA
>JANLTS010000659.1:0-12571 GCA_031363045.1 Hyphomicrobiales bacterium | reverse complement strand
CGACGAGAAGATCGCCGCCCTGTGCCGTCGGCAGATCGTTGTGGGCGATGGCTTGGTGACGGGTTAGCGCTCTGCAATCCCTGAACAAGACGTGCCTTGACCGGCAGATGGTCGGACGCGCGGCGGGCAAGAGGCGTGTCGTGCCCGGCACCGTAGGTTAGCATTGCGTCACGGATTATGGCGACTGACGGTCTTCTGGCGATGTCACAAGTGCAGCAATTGCTGCCATAACCTCGTCATTGTGGCCAACCCAAGTATGGCCGCCTGTCTCGAACCCCAGAAAGCGGGCACCAGCGATCTGTCCGGCCATGTATGCGGCGCTGGCATAAGTGCCGTAGCCATCATCGCGGGCGCTGATGATCAGGGTTGGGGCTTTCACAAGGCTCAGATCGACAGGGGTCATGGCCTTGCTCGCGGCCGTGTCGGCGCGCAGACCGGCGGCGCGGGCCGAGACGGGCAGGATGGCGTTCAGCATCGCATTGATCCGCGCCTGCTCATCAAGGCTGGCTGTGGCCAGAAGGCCGGGCGGCGTGGCGAGCACGGTGGCGATGATCCGGTTTCGGGCGATGTGCATTGCGGACCAGAACATGAAATCCGACCCGATGACCCGCATCATCGTAGCCTCGACCCAAGGGGCCATTGGTTCGGCGGAATTGGCTTCGCCTGCTGGTTTGTAGCCTAGCGGCACCAGCAGGATCAGCGCCGACACACGGTCCGGATGCCGGACGGCCACTTGCAGCGCGGAAAGGGCCCCAGCGGACCCTCCCATGACGGCGGCGGTCGGCACCTCCAGCTCATCCATCAGGCAGACAAAGGCATCGGCCTGCGCTTCGGCTGACGGGTTGGCGGGCATCGGCGTGCGCAGATAGCCAAAGCGCGACATGGCGATGACGCGGATGCCGCGGGTGGTCAGCGGGGCGACAAAGGCCATGCCCTGATCAAAGCCGCCGCCGCTGCCGTGCACGGCAAGCAGGGGCGGGCCGGTTCCGGCCTCCTGATATTCGATAAGGCCGCATGGGGTGTCGATCACGGTGCTGCCAATCGCCACCCGGCCCCGCGCAGCGGCAAGGTCGGTGTAGAACTGCCACCCGACCAATACCATCATCAGGGATAGTGCCCCGGCACCGGAAATTGCAAGACGTCGTCCGTGAATGATCATGGCAAGTGCTTTGTCCCGAAGGGGGGGATCAAGGTGCGTCTTTTCAACGTTTCCACGCCCAGCAGCCACGCTAATACCAACCCTGCCAGTGGCATCGCCACATCTTCGGGAATCCCGAGCTGGACGGCAGCAGCCAAGCCGACGATTGACCATAGAAACGGTATGATCGAAAGCCACATTCTCCAACGACCGCGCGTCATCAGGAGGAAACCAATTGTGAACATCGTTGTCGGACAAGGTGCAACGCCGAACATGGGCCCTGCATCCCAGCCATGTCCGGCCCAGAAACCAAGTATGGGGTAGACCGCCAAAGTGTAGGCAATTGCAATCAGTCCGGCGACAGTGGGCACGTCCGCCCCAAGTTTGAACCGCAGGTCGCCGGTGCGAATGGCACATGCCATGAACAAGACAGCCTGAAGGACGAAGAACGCGGCAAAAAGCGGTGCGATCGGATTAATCTTTGCGAAGAAGAAAAGGTGATAACCGATGCCGGTGAAGGCCCAGAGGATCGCCAGTGCCGCAAAGGCCAGGCGCACGGAATTGCCGCGCCGGACGAAGACGGCGGCCAGAGCCACAGCCCCTATGCCGTAGGCGACGATCTGGGCCGGCCAGATCGCCGCATTGTAGGCAGCGAACACGGCTAGAAAATCGGCGGTTGTGAAGGGAAGGGTCATGCCATCACGGCCTCGACTGACCTCCGGACGGAAAAGGGCATCGCAGCCCCCCGGCCAAAGCGCATCACGATATCGGGCCGGCGTCCTGGCAGGCCCGCAAATGCTGCCAGATCGGCGTGAGAACCAGGCGCTTCGACCGCCTGGTTCAAGAAGGCGTGTTTCAATCCCAAAGCCGTTGCCTGCAAGGCAAACCGCTGGCAGGCACGGCCCACCTGCACCCACTGCGCCGGTGTAGCCCCCGCGCCCGAAAACACCACGATGCCAGAGGATGACGCGATCTGGCGGGCATACTTGGCGTTCTCGGATTTCGCGGTGAACGCCATCTCGAACAGGCGCGGTCCCAGCCAATCCGGCAAGGCGGGGTTGCCGCTCGCGGCACTGTAAAGGCCGTCGCCCGTCGTCATGGCAGCTTGGGGGCTGAACCGGAGCCAGTGCTTCAACTCGGCCACAAAAGCGGGATCGGACATCTGAACTGTATTGGCCGTGATCACCAGATCGCTGAGTTGGGCAATTTTCGCACGTTCGGTGATCAGCACAAGGTCCACCCCCGGCACCGTTGCCGCACGCAGAACGGCTAGATCGGCAGGGCTGACCGCGCTCGCGTCATAGTCGGACCGGGTCGATTGCCGCAGCGGGATGGCATCGAAGAGGACGTTGGCTTCGCTGCGTGAGGTGCCATAGGAGACGTGCACAATACCGTCGGGATCAACGGTAATCTTGCCGCCCAGCCCCCGCACGGCCATGGCAAGGGAAAGATTCTCCGCGGCACAGCCTAGGTTGACGAACAGGTGATGGTCGTCCGGATCCACCGCCGGCGTGCGGCGGCTAAGGTCGGGCAGGATGTCGATACCAACCGCCGTTTCGCGGAACTGCCAGGCCTGGGTGTTATGCCCGTTCGCGGCGAGGGTCGCGTACCGGATCAGGTCGCGCGCCAACGGCGTTCCGGGCAGCAAAACCCGCTGGCGCACGGCCATTTCCGCCACGTCCCCCGCCGATCCCATCTGCCGCCAGCTTAGCCAGCCTGCGCCACCCAAGCCTGCCAGCGTTAGTCCGCCGCCGACCAGAAGGCCCCTGCGAGGCATCTTCACAGTGCCACCGCATCGCGCCGCAGCAACCAGCCGCCGGTGCTGAGCCCGTTCTGGAATGCGGCATTGTCTTCCGTCAGTTTTTCGATGTCAGCGGTATAGCCATTCATGGTGGGGTCCTTTCGGGACATGGGGGCCGAAGTGACCTCGCCTGCCTGTGGTTGCATGTGGCACAGAATTCTCTGACCGCGCATTGATCCAAGTTGGGAGTTGCCGATCACATCAATGCTTGCGCCGCTGTTGAAGCGGTCGCCGACCGGCGCAGCGCCCATCGCCAGATCGGCTTCAGCGCCTCTAGGACCAGAAGCACTGTCAATCCGGCAACCGGTGGAACGGCCAGAAACGCCGGTTCAAGTGCTGCGAATCCGAACATGTCGCGTGCCGGTTGCCAGAACAGAGTAACGGCAAGCAGTGCCGCGACGATGGGCAGCACGATGGCCAGCGCCCGGTTGGGGCGCTGGATCGCTGCAAAGATCGAGGACGACCTCGACCTGTCAACGAGGATCAGCGCGACGATGCCAAAGATCAGAGCGGCAAACGTCAAGCCACGTACCTGGTCGGTGGAAATACCAAAGCCGGGGGCCAGCGCAAAAATTGTGGCCGTAGTACCCAGCACCAGCGCGCCCTGCAACAGGCTCCACAGGATGGTCGGGCCGGAAAACAGCGGCTCGGCAGGCGGGCGCGGCGGGCGGGCCATGATGCCGTCCTCCTCGGTTTCCGCCTCGAACACGAGGGAGCAGACCGGGTCGATGACCATTTCCAGAAAGGCGATGTGTACCGGGCCGAACAGAAGTGGCATGCCGAACAGAAGCGGCATCAGGGCAAGGCCCGCGATGGGCACATGGACAGCAAGGATAAAGCTCATCGCCTTTCGCAGGTTGTCGTAGATGCGGCGGCCCAGCCGGATGGTGGTGACGATGGACCCGAAATCGTCGTCCAGAAGCACGATACTGGCGGCCTCTCGCGCCACGTCCGTTCCGCGCCCGCCCATCGCCACGCCGATATGTGCGGCCTTGAGTGATGGCGCATCGTTCACCCCGTCGCCCGTCATCGCCACCACCGCGCCTGCTGATTTCAGCGCGCTCACGATGCGCAGCTTCTGTTCCGGCATGATGCGGGCAAAGATGGTGACGTCTTTCACCGCGCGACCCAGATCGGCATCCGACATCGCGGCAAGCTCGGGCCCGGTGATGACGCGTTCGCCCTGTAGCCCGGCCCGCGCGGCAATGGTTCGCGCCGTAGCGGGATAGTCACCGGTGATCATGATCACCCGGATGCCGGCGCTGCGGCATTGCGCAACAGCGTCAGGCACCGAGGCGCGAAGAGGGTCGGCAAGGCCCACAAGACCCAGAAACCGAAAGGCGAAATCGCGTTGGCTGGTGGGCAAGTCTGCACCAGCGAAAGCAGCTTCGGCCACGCCCAACACACGCAACCCCCCCTTTGCCATCTGATCGACCTGCATAGTCAGAGACGTTCGGGCGGCAGCGTCCAGATTGCACAGATCGGCCATCGCCTCGGGCGCGCCCTTGGCTGCGATCTGGCAGCCCTTGTCCGCTGTCTCCCACGCCTGCGACATGGCCAGTAATCTCGGTGACAGCGCATAGCTGCGCGCCAGGGTGCGTCCCGCGCCAGGCAAGCTTTCGCCGTCCCGCAGGTCGGCCTTGGCCAGAGCATGAAATGCCTTTTCCATCGGATCGAAGGGCTTTGAGGCCGATGCCATCACGCCTGCTGCCACCAGGTCGCGGAATGCATCCGTCAGGGTCGGACCGATCTTCGCCGCCGATCCATCGGCCAGTCGCAATTCGGCGATCGTCATGCGGTTTTCGGTCAGTGTACCGGTCTTGTCAGTGCACAGAACGCTTGCCGCGCCCAAAGTCTCAATGGCTGAGGCGCGCCGCGTCAGCACCCGGACCTTGGAGATGCGCCAGGCCCCCATGGCCATGAACACCGCCAGCACCATGGGAAACTCCTCGGGCAGCATCGACATGCCGACGGCAATGCCGGCCAGCACGCCCTCCAACCAGCCGCCGCGCAACAAGCCGTAGAGCACGACAACCGTCCCGCTGACCGCTGCCCCGACAACAGCAAACACAATCACCAGCTTGCGCATCTGAAGCTGCAGGTGGGGCGTCTCGATCTCCAGCTTGCCCAGCGAGGTTCCGATCCTCCCGATCTCGGAAGCAGGTCCCGTTGCCGTGACCAGCGCCAGCGCGGAGCCGCGCACGATGAGGCTGCCCGAAAACACCATTGGCTGGTCCTCGCCGCCTGGTCGTACGTCCGTCGCCGGACCTGCCACCTTGCGCACAGGAACCGCCTCACCCGTCAGCAGGGATTCGTCGGCCGACAGGCCCGTTGCCTCCAGCAACGCTGCATCCGCAGGTACCCTGTCGCCTTCGGACAGCACGATCAGATCGCCGCGCGCCACCTCGCGCCCCGCAATCCGTAGCCGTTCGCCGCTGCGGATCACAAGGGCACGCGGGCTGGTCAGATCGCGCAGGGCCTCGAGCACGCGCTCGGTACGCGCCTCCTGTACGACGGTGATGCCGACGGACAGGCAGGCGAAGGCCAGAAGAATCAGCGCCTCTTCGCGGCTGCCCAGCAGCAGATAAACCACGCCGCCCGCGATCAGGAGTGCCAGCATCGGTTCGCGCAGGACCTCGAACACGATCCGCAAGGGCGACCGGCGCCGCGCTCGCGGCAGTTCGTTGAAGCCTTCGGCGGCAAGCCTTGCCTGTGCTTCGGCTTGTGAAAGGCCTTGCGCGGAGGGGTTCAAGACAGCGGTTTCGGGTGCAGCGGTGGTCAACTTGGGGGCCTTTCGCAACGGTCCCACATTCTGGCACGGAATTCAGGGGCAAAGTCCTGATCTGGGTCAGCCCGGCCCGATAGCACCCCGGCTAGCGTGCCTCCGACACATCAAGCTCCGGAGAAGCCCTATGCCAGCCATCGAGAAACCGGGGTTCCGTTTCCCGTCCGCCTTTACCATCCTGTTCGGCCTTATCATTCTTGTGGCTATGCTGACCTGGATCATTCCAGCAGGTCAGTACCAGCGTGTGCCATCCGTGGCGCTTGGCAAGGACGTGCCTGTCGCGGGCAGCTACGCCCTGACCGATGCCAACCCGCAGGGCGTCTTCGACGTGATCCTCGCTCCGATCGCGGGGTTCTACGATCCGGTCGCCAATACAGCCAATGCCATCGACGTGTCTCTGTTCGTGCTGATCATCGGCGGGTTCATCGGCGTGGTCACTGCCTCGGGGGCGATTGACGCGGGTATCTCGCGGGCCATGGTGCAACTGAAGGGGCGGGAGACCTGGATGATCCCGTTCCTGATGGCGTTATTCGCCTTGGGCGGCACCACTTACGGGATGGCCGAGGAAACGCTGGCCTTTTACGTGCTTCTGATCCCGGTGATGATCGCGGCCAGGTTCGATGCGCTGACGGCGGTGGCCGTAATCCTTCTCGGCGCGGGCGTGGGCGTGCTGGGTTCTACCATCAATGCCTTTTCCACCGTGATCGCATCGGATGCGGCGGGGGTCACCTTTGCCGATGGGCTGGTATTGCGGCTGATCATTCTGGGCCTGTGCTGGGGCGTTACGGTGGCTTTCGTCATGCGCTATGCGGTCCGTGTGCGGGCGGACCCGTCCAAATCGCTCGTCTACGACAGAAAGGCAGTGAACGAAGCGCATTTCCTGAAAGAGACCCGTGCGGAGGCTGCAACATTTACCGGCTTGCACAAGATCGTTCTGATCCTCTTCGCGCTGACCTTCGGGGTGATGATTTGGGGCGTGTCCGTGGGTGGATGGTGGATGGCCCAGATGAGCGGACTGTTCCTTGCCGCTGCAATTGTCATCGGCATCGTGGCCAGGATGGGCGAGGGCAAGTTGGTCGAAAGCTTCGTGAACGGCGCGCGGGACTTGCTGGGCGTGGCGCTGATCATCGGCCTTGCACGCGGCATCGTGGTGGTGATGGACGCCGGCCACATCACCGACACCATCCTGCATGCCGCCGAGGTGGGCGTGGCGGGCCTGCCGCGCACCGCCTTCATCCTGGTTGTCTACTGGATCGAGGTGGGACTGTCGTTCTTTGTGCCATCAACCTCGGGCCTTGCCGTCCTGTCGATGCCGATCCTTGCCCCGGTGGCCGACTTCGCGGGTGTGAAGCGAGAGCTGGTCGTGACCGCCTTCGCCACTGCGAGCGGCATGGTAAACCTGATCACCCCTACCTCTGCCGTGGTCATGGGCGGCCTCGCTATTGGCCGCGTGCCCTACGAACGCTGGCTGCGTTTCATCTGGCCTCTGCTGGTCGCGCTCAGCCTCATCATCATGGCCGTCCTCGCGCTGGCCGTCACATTCGGCGCCAAGCCATGATCCAGATTTGTGGGCGCTCAGTCGACTGCGGCAGGCTCCTAGAAACTCGTGTCAGGCCCCAGCTGATGGCGGTCAAGCAAAACTGGTCTCAAGAGCGGGGAACACTGTGAACGCGTGCAGTCGAGTCAGTGAATGCCAGATCGCGGTCGAAAGTGACCATCGCATTGCCAACCATATGGCGATGTTGGCCAGCTATATTAGATTGCGCCGTGGCGAATTTTTGAAGCAGCCCGAAGGGCAGGATAGCCACGAGATACTTCGGTTGGTCGACGGCATCTTTGCGCAAGTTGCCGCCGTATCTGAACTGCACCGGATGTTGACCGCGAGAGCATCTTCGCCTTCGAGCGATATTGGTGCACAACTGGCCCGCATCTGTGCGGCGTTCCGCAATGGGCCAGCCTGCGAAACTGTTATCGACTATTCCGGCGAACCTGACTGCATCTTGCCGGTGAACCACATCCTGCCCGTCTCGCAGATCGTCAGCGAAGTCATGACGAATGCCTTGAAGTATGGCCACAAGGCGGGGTGTGCCGGATCAATCCGAATCGGTTGCCATCGTGCGGATGGTAATCACATCATCATTTCAGTTGATGATGACGGGGACGGAATGCTGCCCGACAGTTCAGGTGGCACCAAGCCGCAAGGCATTGGAGTTGCAATGGTTGCAGGCCTTGTGCGGCAGATCAACGGCACGATCGAATACAAGTCATCGGATCGCGGCCTTTCGTTCAGCCTTTCCCTTTGCGCAGCTGAACGAGCCATGCCGGCGCTTGTACCTTTTGTGGACCAAGTTGACTGGGTAAGTTCATGACAGTCGCCACAATGTCATCTCTCAGCTCTGCAGGAAGTGCGAGGAGGTCGGACATTGGTCTCGCGCGATCCGATTATCGGATGCAAGCCAAGTTGCACTTGTTGGTGGTGCTCGCTCTCATCATCTTAGCCGCCCTTGCGCTGGCCGTTACCTTAGGAGCCACTCCATGACCTTGACCTATGGCGTCCATTCCGAGGCGGGGCAGCTGCGCCGTGTCATGGTTCACCGGCCCGGATCGGAAATGGCGCGGCTGACACCGGCCAATGCGGCGAGCTTGCTGTTTGACGATGTGCTCTGGGTCAAACAGGCCCGTATCGACCATATGGCCTTTGTCGATGTCTTGCGCGAACGCGGGGTCGAGGTGGTGCTGCTGCGCGAGATGCTGGAACAGATGCTGGCCCAGCCGGACGCGCGGCGCTGGCTTCTGGATGCGCGGATCAACGACAATTCGGTGGGTGTGGGCCTGTCCGCCGATCTGCATGCCTGCCTTATGGAGTTGCCTGCCAACGCGCTGACCCATATCCTGATCGGGGGTATGAGCCGGGCTGAACTGCCGATCCCCGAGGCGGGCGTCGTGGTCCCGATGCTGCGGGGCGAGGATTTCCTGCTGCCGCCGATGCCGAACACGATCTTCACCCGCGACAGTTCGTGCTGGATCTATGGCGGCGTGACGCTGAACCCGATGTTCTGGCCCGCGCGGCGGCTGGAGACACTGAATCTGGCCGCGATCTACCGCTTTCATCCCGATTTCGCCAATGCCGGGTTCCCGATCTGGTTCGGCGATCCGCTGGTTGATCACGGGATGGCCACGCTGGAGGGTGGGGACGTAATGCCCATCGGCAATGCCACGGTGCTGATCGGCATGGGCGAGCGCACCACACCGCAGGCGGTGGGGCAGGTGGCCCGGGCGCTGTTCGCTGGGGGCGGGGCCGAGCGGGTGATCGCCTGCCAGTTCCCGCGATCGCGGTCGTCCATGCATCTGGATACGGTCTTCACCTTTTGCGACCGCGACCTGGTGACGGTGTTCGCCGAGGTGACGGACGCGATCCAGACCTATTCCTTGCGACCTGGCGACAACGGCGGGGTAATGGTGACGGCAGAGGTTGCCCCCTTCCTGGAGGTCGTTGCGGCCGCGCTTGGCATCAAGAAACTCCGCACAGTGCCGACCGGAGGCGATGCCTACGAGGCCCAACGCGAACAGTGGGACGACGCCAACAACCTGCTGTGCATCACCCCCGGTGTCGTCGTCGGCTACGAACGCAACACCCATTCCAACACCCTTCTGCGCAAAGCGGGCGTGGAGGTGATTACCATTTCCGGCGCCGAACTGGGGCGCGGGCGCGGCGGATCGCACTGCATGACCTGCCCGCTGATCCGCGACGCCCTTTAAGAGGATAATCCATGCCGCAAAACCTGCACGGCCGCAGCTTTCTGAAACTGCTGGATTTCACAGGTGAAGAGCTGCGCTTTCTGTTGCGCCTTGGGGCCAGCCTGAAAGAAGCCAAGGCGACAGGCACCGAGCGCCAGTTGCTGAAGGCCAAGACCATTGCGCTCATCTTTGAAAAAGACAGCACCCGAACCCGTAGCGCGTTCGAGGTCGCGGCCTTTGATCACGGCGCGCATGTCACCTATCTCGGGCCGTCTGGCAGCCATATCGGCACCAAGGAGTCGATGAAGGATACCGCACGCGTGTTGGGCCGGTTCTATGATGCCATCGAGTATCGCGGCTTCGGGCAGGCCGAGGCAGAGGTGTTGGCGCAATTCGCAGGTGTGCCCGTTTACAATGGTCTCACAGCCGAGTTTCACCCGACACAGGTGTTGGCCGATCTGATGACGATGCGCGAGTTCACGCACAAGCGTCTCTCCGACATCGCGTTTTGCTTTGTAGGCGATACCGGCGGCAACATGGGGTCGTCGCTGATGGTGGGGGCGGCGCTGATCGGGATGGATATCCGGCTGTGTGGCCCGCAGGCGCTGTGGCCCAATGCTGCATTGGTGGACCAATGCCGCAAGCTGGCCGAGGCCAGCGGCGCGCAGATCACTCTGACAGAGAAGCTTTCTGAGGGTGCCGAGGGCTGCGATTTCGTCTACACGGACGTCTGGGTGTCGATGGGCGAACCTGATGCGGTGTGGGCAGAGCGGATTGCGCTGCTTTCGCCATATGCCGTCACGCAGAAGGTGATGGATATGACTGGCAACGCGCACACCAAATTCCTGCATTGCCTGCCGGCTTTCCACAACCGCGACACGACGACCGGCGAGAAGATCTTTCAGACCTACGGGCTCGATTGCCTTGAGGTGACGGATGAGGTGTTCGAATCTGCCGCCTCCAAGGTGTTCGATCAGGCGGAAAACCGGCTGCACTCGATCAAGGCTATCCTTGTCGCCACGATAGGGGCCTGAGATGCGCATCGTTGTGGCCCTGGGTGGCAATGCCCTATTGAAACGCGGAGAGCCGATGACGGCTGTGGCGCAGCACACCAACGTGCGTGTCGCTGCTGTTGCGCTGGCCGACCTTGCGCGCGATCATCAGATCATCGTGGCGCATGGCAATGGCCCTCAGGTGGGGCTGATGGCGCTGCAAGCGGCGAGTTTTGCGCCTGACAACCTCTGGCCACTGGATGTGCTGGGGGCAGAGACCGAAGGCATGATCGGCTATCTGATCGAACAGGAGCTGATGAACGCCCTGCCGCCCGGCACCGATTGCGCCACCCTTTTGACACGGGTCGAAGTGGACCGTCAGGATCCGGCGTTCGAGCGGCCGAGCAAACCCATCGGTCCGGTTTACAGCACCGAGGAGGCCAGGCTGGTCCGCGCCGAACACCGCTGGTCGATGGTGGAAGAGTCAACAGGCGGGTTGCGCCGCGTTGTCCCTTCTCCCAAACCCGTGGCCATTCTGAACATCGCCCCGATCCGCTTGCTGGTTCAGGCGGGGGTCTGCGTGATCTGCGCGGGAGGTGGGGGCATTCCGGTCCTGCGGAGCCACGATGGCAAGATGGAAGGTGTTGAGGCAGTGATCGACAAGGACCGCACCTCGGCCTTGCTGGCACAGACGCTGGATGCGGATGTTCTGCTGATGTTGACCGATGTGGAGGCGGTGTTTCGTGATTGGGGCGGGCCGGATCAGACAGCCATCGGGCCGATCAGCCCCGACGCGCTGGAGACGATGAGTTTTGCTGAGGGCTCCATGGGGCCAAAGATTGCCGCCGCCTGTGATTTTGTGCGGTCTGGAGGAAGAATGGCGGGGATCGGACGTCTTCAGGATGCACGCGCGATTGTCGAAGAGCGGGCGGGCACTCGGGTGCGCATCGAACCCTTGGCAAAGGAAAACGGATTGCCGGGCGAAACAAACTTGGCCGCCTGTCGAAACACCAACCTGGAGCAGTGCAGGGGTCCGGGTAAACGTTCATCGTCAGCCAGATTTGCGAGTGACCCTGTTCCGTGGTTGCAAAGCTGACCCCACCCATTGCGCGCATCGGCCTTCGCCAGGGCTGAAAACCTGCAATCGGTAAACCAAGGATAGATGATGACAAATTCCATGACCGGAAAGATCGCCCTGATTACCGGAGCTGCCGGTGCCATCGGGCTGGCGACAGCCACCTTGCTGGCTGCCCGTGGGGCCATCATCGCGGCCACAGATGTTGCGGGGGCAAACTTTGGCCCGCTTCGCGCGGCGATTCCCGATGCAAAACGTATGCTGGTGATCGAGGCGGACGTAACCGACGAGCAGGCCTTCGCGGCGGTCGTGGCGGCCACGGTCAAAGCGTTCGGCACCATCGACATCTTCTTCAACAACGCAGGCATCGAAGGCCCCATTGCGCCCATCCCCGATTTTCCGACCGACGGATTCCGCAAGGTGATGGAGGTCAACGTGATCGGCATTTTCCTGGGCCTGAAACTGGTCATCCCGATCATGGCCAAGGCAGGCTGGGGCAGCATCATCAATTCGTCAAGCGTGGCGGGGTTGACAGGCTCGCCGGGACTCTGCGCCTATGTTGCCAGCAAGCATGCTGTCCTTGGCCTGACGCGGGCCGCGGCCGTGGAATGGGGGGCGAAGGGCATCCGTGTCAACTGCATCAACCCTGGCCCCGTCGAAAGCCGCATGATGGCCTCGATCGAGGAAGGTGCAAGGCCAGGAGCAGCTAAGGCGGTGCATGACGGTTTTGCCGCGACGATCCCGATGAAGCGCTATGGCACGCCGGCCGAGGTGGCGGGGCTGGTCGCCTTTCTAGCGTCCGATGACGCGGCCTACATCAACGGTGGCGCCTATACCGTCGATGGCGGCATGACCGCCGCCTGATCACTTCAACAGGGGCCCGTCATGGTCGAGATAGGTCTTGTCGAAATCCGCAAGCGTCACGAGACGGTCAAGATCGTGGATGGTCACCTTGCCATGCTGAAAGGTGACCAGACCATCTTCGCGCAGTTCCCGCAACACCCGGTTGACGTGAACCGCGCTCAGGCCGTTGGCCTGCAGG